>JAPLHL010000013.1 GCA_026389655.1 Chloroflexota bacterium | reverse complement strand
AATGTATCATTGTTAGTTGTTCTTTTGCTATGTATGGTCTTTACTGCTTCGCTTGATTATCCTGCCCGGGCTATATCAGGGCAGGAAAGCGCGACTTTGCCCGAGATTACCAGTTTTGCTACTTCACCCTCAAGCATTGACTCTGGATCAATAGCCACGCTGACATGGGATGTGAAAAATGCTTCATCTATTAATATAGATCATGGTATTGGGAGCGTTGCCGCCTCGGGTCAAATAAGCGTAACTCCTCCTTATTCGACGACATATAAGCTCACTGTGTCCAATGATGCAGGAACTAGGACAAGATATATTACCTTGTATGTTGAAATGATGAGAGTAAATACTGGAGATACGGTGAATGTCGATCCGGTAACGGGCAGGAATGCTGAAGTAGACCTATCATGGGAGGATTACTGCCTGTCCAAGCAATACCAGGTACAGATTGCCCGGGACCCATATTTTACACTTAAGATGTATGATTCGGGATCAATGGATACAGCCGACGAATTGTACCCTTCTCTACTATATCCACCTGGTAACCTGGAAGCAGGGCACACTTATTATTGGAGAGTTCGCGTTACACAAGCGGCAACGGGTCAACGAATATTAAGCCAATGGTCGGAGCCGAAATCATTTACTGTGAGGCCGGGCTTTGCTACTAGGGCTGACTCTACCAGCGTTCATGCTTTTACACCTGCTAACGGCTGTGCTGCGTGTCCCGTAAAACCGGTCTCTTTCAGTTGGTCCGGGTACCAGGGTACCAGCAAATACAGATTCCTGTTGGCCAGGGATTCACAATTACAGAATATTGTGGTGGATGCTGTTACATCGACTTCAGCATATGCGCTGTCAGAGGCTTTGGAATACGATACCAGCTATTATTGGCAGATAATGGCAATTGAGCCAATTCCCAGCGACCCGAGCTCCGTTTTTACTTTTCACACTGAACGGGTGCCGCAGCCAGTACAACAGCAGGATTCCTCAACTCCATCCAATATCCCACTATGGGCTATTGCCGTTATCACGGTGGGTATATTACTGATCATTGCCGTAATGATCTTTACTGTAAGGGCGAAGAATCCGATATAGTACACCGGGATGCGGTGTCCCAAGCCAATAATCATGATAATGCTGCCGGATACAATGTCATTGACACATTCAGTACATGCAGATATCCTATTAGTATTAAATTGTTAGGGGGGTTGTAAATGGCAAAATCATCGACAGGGATTGAAGAAAACGTTGCGGCATTATTGAGCTATGTAGTTGGTTGGGTTACCGGGCTGATATTTTTCCTGATTGAAAAGGACAGCAAATTCGTCAAGTTTCATGCAATGCAGTCAATTATTACATTTGGCGGCCTTATGGTTGTATCCTGGATCCTTGCGTTGATACCGGTTATAGGATGGGTTATAGGCTTGCTACTAGGTATTCTCGCGCTTGTTCTCTGGATATTGCTGATGATCAAGGCCTACCATGGTGAGAAATTTAAGTTACCGGTTATTGGTGATCTTGCCGAGAAGTGGTCAGCCTGAGTTATTTATAAAAATATCAGCTACGCAAAAGTACTAATTTTATAAAGTACTTTAGTACTGTTTTCGTACTTTGAACGTAGGTCGTGTTTGATATACGTTGAAATGGCAGTGTCATTTAGGGTATTCTTCGTAAAAAATATTGAGGAGAATTGTCTAAGATGCAGGGTTTTTGTATGAAGTGCCGTGCCATGAAAGAAATGAAAAATCCAAAAGCAGTCACTATGAAGAATGGCAAGCCTGCGAACCAGGGCGTTTGCCCATCTTGTGGGACAAAGATATTCAGGATTGGAAAGGCTTAAAACAGTAACGCATGATAATAAAGATAGGACAGGATTATAATCCTGTCCTATCTTTTTAGTCCTGAATTTAATAGTTCACTTCCACCCGGTCAAATGCTTCAGCCATTTCCTCCATACTGTTAATTGTAAGTTTTGGCGTTCTTTAAATATGCAAGATCAAGCGCTCATGTATAGGCGCATTCAACATCACGTGCTGATATGCTGATAATATTCTTTCAATGACTGAGTCCCATCCATAATGACTTATCAATATATCTGTGCAGTTGTTTTTATCATTTCTGCTGTTATCAAGCATATCGTTAAGGTGCCCTGCCAGTTTCGCAGGAGAAGTGTCACTCATTATTCTACAATCCGGGCATGTCTTTACCATGTCCCTTACTTCTCCCACATTAGTAGATAGTATCGGTGTGCCGCAAGCAAGTGATTCAAGTGCCACCAGACTGAAACTCTCATAGTATGATGGTATTACGCAGAAATCGGCGGCATTGTAATACAGATACATATATTCATGAGGGACCGATCCAATAGGTTTCACTATATCATCAATATTAAAGTCCCGTATTAGTTTAAGCATGCGCTGAAATTCGATTTCGCTCTCATTGTCCCCGCCTATTACTAATAGTTGAAAATCCTTGCGCGGCTGGAGAATCGAGATGGCTTCAAGTAAATTCGACAGGCCCTTTAAGGGATCCATACGGCCTACGAAAAGGACCGCCTGCCTGGAATCAAGTTTGCAGGCTTCCTTAGCCACGTTCTTATTTATTGGCCGGAATAAAATTGGATTTATGCCGCACGGGATAACGGATATGTTAGAAGGATGGGCATCGTATTCGAGTTCCAACTCACGTTTTTCATTTTCAGTGGATGCAATGATCAGATCACTGGAGTCGATGACTTTCTTCTCATATCTAATTCAGAATTCCGGTTCAAGAACGCTGATGCCCGCTTTATTTTTAAGTTTGGCGAGTGTATGGAACATCGTAATGTGCGGTATATCCCATTGCTTGCTCAGAAATTCACCTACCAGGCCGGACAACCAGTAGTGACTGTGTATAAGGTCATAGTGCAGTTCGAAATCTTGGCAGAATGATAAGACGGACGTAGCCAGATCAAATACATGATTGTCGAGGTTAACTTCAGAAATGGAACTGTAGTCTGCGGCGCTCAAATGTATAAGCCGGATTCCGCTGTGAAGCTCCATTGCCTTGCATTGCTCATCACCCGCATGCGAAGAAGTATAAATATCAACGAAATGCCCCCTCTGTGCCAATTCTCTGGCCAGGTTCTGGATATATATATTCATTCCGCCCGTATAGCGGTTTCCGGGCTTCGCCCACGGGCAACTGTGAGTGCTAAGTAATGCTATGCGTAATTGTTCCACCTATCATGTTCCCTTAATGTCAATTGATTGTTTTTATTATACATCTATATAGGGGAAACTCCTTGCCGCCAAGGTAAAATTTATATCTCTCAGATCCTTTTAAAAAGTCGAACCTCTGTTTACCGGATTCTATGCTATGTTTAATATAATAGTATTTAGATAGTAAGCCTACGCTAAGCCACTTGTATGCGGGATTGTAGCCGCTGTTATATAGATAGGTGTCATTCTGATAGTGAAAACCGAGCGTGACTGCCACGGGTGTCTTATTCAATTCCAGTATGCCTAACATCAACATCTGGTTTGCCGCAGCTTTATCTATTGCGGCCTTGAAAAATGCCTCCATTTGACCGGTCAAAAACCTATTTTTATCCTCCCTGCTTTCCCGAAAGAATTGCAGAAATATATCGATATCATTTGCTGAAGCTTGTTTCGATATGCGATATACTACATCCCCTTCCTCATTAAGACGCCTTTCTTTTCTGAGCAATTCATGGCGTTGTTTGCCGCTCAGGATGGAATGGTATGCCGCCAGTCCACTCGGAAGATCGAGAACTACGGTGACATCCTCTTGTGAGCATGAAATTGACACGCCTTTTTTCTGTGCAATGTCCGTGTAAAAATGTCTTACCGAAGATTCAGGTAAAAGGGGCGAAAGATCCAGGGTAGCGATCCCTTTGTCAGCTAAATGAGTCAGGACTGCTGCGAAAAATACTTGCTCCTTGCCGGGCTCGATAATAAAGTCCAGGAAATCGCATACGTTGTCGCTGCCTATGAAATATGCAGTGTGGTCTTTCAGACGCAAAGGAGCTATCCCTATACATAGTTCATCATCCATCACCGCTCCTAAATGTAGTTCACTATCTGACCCGAAATGCTGCCACCACAGTTCCGACCAGTCAACCGAAGAAAAAAGGAGCCTATTAGTGGACTTTATATATATATCGTTCCAACACTTACGAAGAGTCTCGAAATTACCAGAAATGAACTCGGCCATGTTTATAGTCTTAATTAAACAAATACATTTATCTACAGTGTAAAGCTCTGCCCAAATTCCGGGACAACGACATTTTTTAGTCCAACTGCTCTGAAGGCGTCTGCCAGGGAAAGTGAAGCCTCTTCCTCCCCGTGTACAACGAATACTCTTTGCCACCTGTCCTTACCGGCGCTTGCCCAATTTATCAGGTCATTGCGGTCTGCGTGGGCGCTGAATTCATTAAACACTTCAACCCTGCATCGCAACTTATATTTCTCACCAAAAATGGGAACTTCGGGCCATTTCTCGGCAATCTTACGGCCCAGGGTATTCTCAGCCTGCCAGCCTACGATCAATACTGTGTTTTTCGGGTCACCGATATTATTTTTCAAATGATGCAAAATCCGCCCGGCTTCGGCCATTCCTGAACCGGCTATTATCATCATTGGCGTATGTATATCATTAAGCGATTTTGACTCTTCTACACTTGATACATAATGCAGACCACGAAAACCGAATGGGTCTTCCACAGATCGCATGAACTCAATTGTCTCGCTGTCAAAGCATTCCGGGTGTATCCTGAATATGCTGGTTGCATCTATTGCCAGGGGACTGTCGATGAAAATCGGGAAATCCGGTATCCTGTTACTGAGTTTTAGTTGATGCAGGAAGTATATTAGCTCCTGCGTCCTTTCCAATGCGAATGATGGGACAAGCAGTTTGCCCCCTTTCGATATTGTCTCGTTTATTATAGTTGCCAGCTTTTCACTGGCATCCTTAATGTCAGCATGCAGACGGTTGCCATACGTGCTTTCTATGATCAGAATGTCGGAATCTATTACAACGTACGGGTTGCGGATAATGGGTATATCATAGCGGCCTAGATCACCGGAATAGCATATGGAAACCTGCCGTCCCCCATCGTTAATATTCAGCACCGATATAGATGATCCCAATATATGGCCCGCATCCCGGAAAATTAGCTGAATATTATCAGTAATATTTAACGGGTGGTCATAAGCGCTTCCGCGCAGCAGTTTTAGTACTGGGGGAATGTCTGCCTTGACATACAGGGGCTCTATAGGCGGCTCATTGTGTCTGCGGCGGACCTTGTTAACAAATTGGATGTCCCCTTCCTGGATGTTGGCAGAATCCATCAGCATGATGTTGGCCAGATCAAGAGTTGCCGATGTACAATAAACATCACCGTGAAAACCTTGCCTGACAAGGTTAGGCAAATCTCCCAGGTGGTCCATATGCGCATGTGATATTATCACAGTATTTATAGATTTCGGATCGAAGGAGAAATTGAGGTTACGCTCATAGGTTTCGGCTCTGCGTCCCTGAAAAAAACCGCAATCCAATAATAGATTATATCCGTTAATGTTGAGAAGGTGCCTTGAACCTGTTACAGTGCGGTCGGCTCCGGAAAAGGTGATATTAATCAATGGCTCGCCGTCCTGTTATTGCCTGTCTTAAATACCAGCTGCTGACGATATTCTGAACATCTTCAGGTTGATCGGATATTCTGAGTAAGTGCAGGTCGTCTTCCGATATGTACCCGGTAACCAGGGCTGTGTTTTGAAGCCAGTCCAGGAAGCCGCGCCAATAACTGGAATTAAATAATATAACCGGGAATGGTTTGATCTTATTGGTTTGGATCAGTGTCAGTACTTCCGTTAGTTCATCCAATGTGCCCAGTCCGCCCGGCATTATGACAAAAGCCGTCGCATATTTTACCAGCATAATCTTACGTACGAAGAAATGGTTGAACGTAATATTTAAATTAGAATACACATTACATTTTTGCTCACTGGGCAGCACTATGTTAAGACCGATCGATTTAACGCCGGCCTCACTTGCCCCGAGGTTTGCTGCCTCCATCATACCCGGTCCGCCGCCGGTTACAATGTTAAACCCCTGTTTTCCCAGGAGATATGCAATTTGTTTGGCGTTCTGGTAATCAGCCTGACCGGGCATTGCTACAGCAGAACCATATATTGTGACAGCCGGATCTATCCCGGATAATTTATCGAAACCCTCGACAAGTTCCCCGATGTATCTAAACAAACGCCATGATTCTTCTTTTTCGAGCGAGTTAATCTCATATTTTTCTGGCATAGCTTACCCCGTTTCTCATCGCATAAGATAAATACAAATATATTAGACTTAAATAGTCTAAATGTATTTAGGATAACGCCGAAGTGTATAGCTGTCAAGATAAAAAAGATATAGTCCTGCTTTGTTACAAAGCAGGACTATATCTAAAAAAGTCTAATACTTAATTATCACCACTTGGAAAGCACGTCATCCCAGAATGCGTATATGCCTTTTTTACCCAAACCGCCGCAATAGCCGGCCCGGGTCATGAGTTTGACCAGGGGGTGACACCTGCCCCTTGCATCGCCGACCTCTTTTATACGGTCGGCCTCGCTGGATGCGCTGATACCCCATCCGCCTGTAAAATCGAATAATTCACAGGGCCCCATGGGGAAATTGTATCCAAGCTTCATAGCTTTATCTATATCTTGAGGTGAGGCCACACGTTCCCAAACCATTTGAACAGCTTCATTTAGCATGGCCCCATATGCCCTGTTAGCAAGGAAGCCAAGGCTGATATCTTTGCACATTACGGGCTCTTTCCCGACCTTTTTCATTAATTCGACTGTTACTTTTGTAGTATCGTCCGATACCATCGGAGGAGTAATGACCTCCACCAGTTTCATGACCGCTACAGGGTTCATGAAATGGGTGCCGATGACTTTATCCGGCCTTTTGGTGGCCATTGTCATAAGTGTAATGGGAAGTGCAGAAGTATTGCTT
Source organism: Chloroflexota bacterium (assembly GCA_026389655.1). Classification (GTDB taxonomy): domain Bacteria; phylum Chloroflexota; class Dehalococcoidia; order GIF9; family UBA5629; genus JAFGLP01. The sequence continues at coordinate 615 of JAPLHL010000013.1, read as the reverse complement.
GCCAGAATTGTATCAGCAGGAGCGTTCGCATCAAGTTCCTGGAATATTTTTTTCTTGATATCCATATTTTCAATAGCTGCTTCGATTATAAAATCGGAGTTCTTGGCAAGTTCAGCTATAATTGTGGTGCCTTTGATTGCTCCCATGATGGAACTTTTTTGATCCGCGGTCATCTTGCCTTTATCTACGAAGTACTTTTGCAGCCGGCCATCTATACCTTTAATGCCATTGTTCACAAGTTCCATATTGATATCAGAAATAGTGACCTGATATCCTCCGACCTGTGCAAATAGTTGCGCCAGTTGAGCTCCCATGGCGCCCGCTCCCACAATTCCAATACGTTTAATATTACCTAGTTCCAAGATAGTACCTCCTGATTAGTATTTTATTTAGTATAAGTCATTGGCTAATTGAAGCGACAGAGCCATCAGTCGTCTTGGTTACATTTATCAGCACGGGGAACCTGTCTTTCAATTCCTCAAGATGTGTGATTATGAAAATTTTCTCAAAATCATCTTGTATAGCGTTGATCGCTTCAATTAACTTCTCTAGGCCTGAATTGTCCTGGGTACCGAATCCCTCGTCAATGATGAGGATCGGCATGGAAGCGCCGAC
>JAPLHL010000398.1 GCA_026389655.1 Chloroflexota bacterium | reverse complement strand
GAAGACATAGCGCATGATTTTTGAGGCCTTCCAATTTTCCTGTTAAAATACTTTTTAACGCGAATGTGTTAGATACCATAATAAATCAACCCGTACTCGTATTAAATGAGAATTACCTGCCTCTAAATATCTGTAGAGTGCGCAGGGCTGTGGTACTTGTGCTCATCGGTAAGGCTGAGGTGGTGGAAAATGGGCGCGGCTATTTTGCCGCTTCTTCGGGTAGTTACGAAATACCTTCAGTCATCAGGTTGATCTACTTGATACGCAAGCATTCCCATCCGCGCAAGATGACCAAGCTGGAAATCTTCAACCGGGATAAATACATCTGTCAGTATTGTGGCAGGGAAGCTAAAGAGCTTACTCTTGATCATGTTGTCCCGAGGAGAAATAAGGGTGCGCACACCTGGGAAAATGTGGTTACCGCCTGTATCCCGTGCAACAGAAGGAAAGCGGGAAGGTCTCCTGCTGAAGCTGGCATGCCGCTGCTAAGGCAACCCAAGACGCCCGGTAACGTAGGTTTCTACATTCCGTATCAGGTATTACGGGTCCGTGAGGAATGGCAAAAATACTTGCCGCATACCAGGTAGCTGCATTCTTACTTGGGTCCGGTATTAACAACCACTGCCTCTGCGGCCGGGATCTCCACGGTCACACCGGATACTAACTGGGCCACAACCGTCGCCTTCATTATGTTTCTGCCCACTATTTTTGCTTTGCCCATCTTGGTAATAATTTCCTGGCCGACATCCGGTAGTTTGCCTCTCATCTGGTGGTATTGCTCATATTCATAGCCGAGGCAGCACAATAGCCTTCCGCATAGCCCGGAAGTTTTCATGGGATTTAAAGCAATGTCTTGCTCTTTGGCCATTTTAATTGAGACCGGCATGAATTCACTTAAAAAAGAAACGCAGCATAGCTGGCAGCCGCACTTGCCCATTCCACCACATAGTTTTGCCTCGTCCCTGGCTCCCACCTGCCGCAGTTCAACATGCGTTCTTAATTCGTGACTGAGCTTGCGGACAAGTTCACGGAAATCAACTCTTTTTTCAGAGTAAAAGAATACGATAAGGTGGCTGCCATCAATATTGTACTGCGCGTAAATGGCCTTCATAGGCAGGCTCAGGCTGGTTATTAGCTCCTTGCTTTTTGTGAGTGCTTTCTTTGCCCGTTCTCGCTGGTTCTGTGCCTGCGTGGTGTCCTCCGGCGTTGCTAAACGGAGGACCGGCTTAAAAGGTTCAGCGTTCTCAACAGGTATCATTTCTTTGGCAGCTACAACAACTTTACCCAATTCTATGCCACGGTTGGTTTCAACAATTACGAGATCGTTTATTTTTAGGTCAAGCCCGGCCGTATCGAAATGATATATTTTCCCGGCTTGCTGGAAGCGAACCCCAATTACAATAGCCATAATTAATTCGGGCCAGCAGAATTTATCATATATTCAGCCCTTTTCTCCTTTTTCGGCATGTCTAACATTAATACTTCGAATAGCAAGTGCAGGTTAGCGTTATAGGAAAGGTAACTAAGCGATTCGTTCAAGCTGTTAATAAACTCCTTAATCTCAAAGACGGTAAGCATATTTGCCCAGGATTTCAAGTCGTTAATCCTGTCCAAATTCGATACCGCTCCGTCACAATTATACTTTATCAGCATGACATCGCGACAATAAGATAGCCATAGTTTCAATATTTTCTCGACGTTGTTCCTGTCTGAAGGCAGTTGCTGGATATAGGATAATCTCTCATCCCAGTTACGTGTGATTAGCGAGGATAATTCATCAAGTCTGAAAGAGCGGCCCTTGAGATAAGTTTCATCATCTGCAGCGGACAGTGCCCACCCGAGGCAGCCTCCTGAAAGCCTGGATAGTAATCTAATTTTTTCGGGGGTGATACCTTCTTTCTGTGAAAGCCTTGCTTCAGTTTCCGCACTTGCAACAGGCTTTAATTCAAATCTCTGACAGCGGGATATCACTGTCGGAAGTAACAGCTTTTCTTCAGAAGTGAGAAGTATGATCACAATGTGTTGCGGGGGCTCTTCAAGAGTTTTAAGCAGGCAATTGGCTGCCTCTACTGACATCAGATCGGCATCTTCAATAATGAAAATTTTAAATTTGCCCTCATATGGATGTAAGCTGGAGCCTTTTTGCAGGAATTCCCTGATCGTATCTATGCTTATTTCTGTGTTTTTCCTTTTGTCCTTCGCATCACGTCCGGAATTTTTATTGATAATAATAACGTCAGGGTATTTACCTTCAGCAATTCGTTGACATGTGTGACAGGTCCCGCACGGGGGAACAGGATCAGGGCAATTCAAAGTCCTGGTAAGGTCGAGGGCAAGCGTCATCTTCCCAATATGTGGAGGCCCTACGAAAAGATATGCATGTGCTAAAGAGCCGCGGGAAATTGAGTCTTTTAGAAAATTGATGATCCGGTTCTGCCCGGTGGTCTGCCACATTTAGGATTTGCTCATCATGTCGTATTTAATCAAGTCGAATATTTTCGCCTTGCCATTATTGATCATTATCACGGCCGTGTGGCCGATGGAAATAGTTCAAATATACTGTTTTTACGGAACTAAATACTTTTTGCTTGGAATCGCTATTGGAATATTATACACTATATGAGGTTGTGATTATTTTAAGAGGGGGTGGATGCGATACGCAGGGAACGTAAATGTTTCGTTACTGCGTTCCGTTTGACATTGATAGCGATTATTGCTATACTAACAATTTGCGATTATGTCATTCTACCTATTACATTTATATTTATAGATCCCGCTTAAATTAATCAGTACGTGGTCATTTTGTATTTAATTTGTATTTAATTTACCGGCCAGTTCATAACAGACCTATAAATTACATAGACAGGAGAGAAGATGTCCATTTCTACAGCTATGGAAGGTAACAACCTGCCTGTTGTCAAAAGCAAGAATTATGCACGTCTGCCACAGGTACTTGAGATACCCAATCTTATCCAGGTGCAGCTCGATTCCTTTAAATGGTTTATGGAGGAAGGGATTAAAGAACTGCTGCAGGAAGTATCCCCCATTAAAGATTTCACCGGCGGAAAAATGGAGCTTTCATTTACCGGATATGAATTCCGGACCCCGGCGCATGATGTTGCTGAATGTCGCCAGAGGGACATGACTTATCAGTCCAACCTTTATGTTCGTGCCAGTCTGCTGATTAAGGAGACCGGTGAGATAAAGGAGCAGGAGGTATTTCTGGGCGAGATACCTTTGATGACAGGGAATGGTACGTTCATTATCAGCGGCGCCGAGCGCGTTGTGGTTAACCAGCTAATCCGGTCACCGGGTGCATATTTTACTTTTCCCCCGGAGGAAAGCGGGCGGAAATTATGCTACGCCAAACTCATTCCTGAACATGGGGCATGGCTGGAGTTTGAAACATCCAATAAAGATGTTATCTGGGCGAAGATCGACGGAAGAAGAAAGATAGCTGTCACCACTTTATTGCGTGCTATCAGTGGAGAGGGTGATGCCGAAGATGCACTGGTTATTAATTCAGACCAGGACCTGATAGATCTTTTCAAAGAGGATGACGACAATCCTGAGCATCAGTATATTAGTTCAACAATCGATAAAGAGCCGGATACTATTAGGACTAAAAAAGAGTCCTTGATAGATATTTATAAAAAGCTGCGCCCGGGTGAACCGCCCGATGGCGAGAGCGCTAAAAGCTTGATCATCAACATGTTTTTCCACCCGCGCAGGTATGACCTCGGACGTATAGGCAGATTCAAGCTGAATAAGAGGCTGGAATATGAGGAGCGTGGTTATCATGTTATCTCCCGTGCTCTCAAACCGCGGGATATGGTGGAAATAATCCGCAAAATTATTCAGATCAACAATGAGAAGCTGTTTCCGGATGATATCGATCATTTAGGCAATCGCAGGGTGAGGACAACGGGTCATTTAATCCAGAACCAGTTCAGGGTTGGGCTTATCAGGCTGGAGAGGACCATTAAAGAGAGGATGAGTCTCCAAAGTGATGATCCTACGCCGGCTAACCTGATTAATAACAGGCCGATCATTGCCTCGATGAGGGAGTTCTTCGGCGGTTCCCAGCTTTCGCAATTTATGGACCAGACCAATCCGCTGGCTGAGCTCACACACAAACGAAGGCTTTCTGCTATGGGTCCAGGAGGTCTGTCTCGTGAGAGGGCCGGATTTGACGTGCGTGACGTCCACCATTCGCATTACGGTAAGATTTGCCCTATTGAGACTCCTGAAGGTCCTAACATCGGCCTTATTGGATCACTGGCAACATATGCCAGGATCGATAGTCTGGGCTTTATTGAAACACCCTATAGAAAGGTTTATCACGAGTTGGAGAATACGTCTCCCAAGCTCATAGGCAGGACATTAAGGTACGACATTACGGATAGTAAGAAGAAGGTCATTGTGCCTGAGGGTACGCTTATTGACGAAGCACTGTCCAAGAAGATAGCCGCCCTGTCGAAATCAAAAGTCCGTATCGTCCCCTATGTCTCCGGTGAAATCGAGTATTTCACCGCGGACAGGGAAAGCGGTAAATGTATTGCCCAGGCCAACGCTCCGCTTAATATGCGTGATGAGTTTAAGGAAGACCGCGTCGGGGCCGTCCGCACCGGCAAATATGTCACGGAGCCACCTGAAAAAATTGACTATATGGATGTATCTCCAAAGCAAGTCTTCAGTGTAACTACTGCATTAATACCTTTCCTTGAGCACGACGATGCAAACCGTGCACTGATGGGATCGAACATGCAACGTCAGGGTGTGCCCCTGGTAAAACCTGAAGCTCCTCTTATCGGCACTGGCATGGAAAGAGAGGTAGCAAAATACAGCGGCCAGGTGGTGTATTCTGCGGAAAAAGGTGAAGTGGTAGCTGTCGATAGTAAGAAAATCGTGATTAAAAGCGATGGCCGCAAACATGAATACAATATGACCAAGTTCTACAGGACCAACCAGGGTACTTGCATCAATCAGCGCCCGGTAGTCAAACGGGGTGATGTTGTTGAACAGGGACAGGTCATCGCCGATGGGGCTGCTACCCAGAATGGCGAATTAGCTTTGGGACAGAATGTGCTGGGCGCATTTATGACCTGGAGAGGGTACAACTTCGAAGACGCAATCATTATCAGTGAAAGAATGGTCAAACTGGACAAGTTTACCTCGATACATATTGAGAAATACGAAGTTGAGGCACGCGAGACGAAGCTGGGCAAAGAAGAAATTACCAAGGATATACCTAATGTCGGCGAAGAAAGCCTTAGGGACCTTGATGAAAACGGTGTAATCAGGATCGGCGCCGAGGTAGGTCCCGGAGACATCCTTGTAGGCAAAATTACCCCCAAGGGTGAGACGGAATTGACTGCCGAGGAGAAACTTCTGCGTGCTATATTCGGTGAGAAAGCAAGAGAGGTTAAAGACACTTCATTACGTGTCCCCCATGGTGAGGGTGGCAAAGTGATTGATGTAAAGGAATTTTCCGGTGACAATCATGCTGATTTGCCTGCCAACGTCATTAAACTGGTACGGGTATGGATTGCGCAGCGCCGCAAGATCTCCGTTGGTGACAAAATGGCGGGACGCCACGGCAACAAGGGTGTTATCTCCATTATCCTGCCTGAAGAGGATATGCCTTTCTTACCTGACGGAAGGCCGGTGGATATAGTGCTCAATCCAATTGGCGTGCCGTCACGTA
>JAPLHL010000045.1 GCA_026389655.1 Chloroflexota bacterium | reverse complement strand
GTGTGGACGGAGGTCATCTTGGAAAACTCAAATAACAACGGAGAAAGCGCGGTTACAAAGGTCCCCCCCAAGAAAAAGAAGAAGGGTGGCAAAGGCGGCCTAGTAGTGCTGGTTATCGTTCTCGCCATAATAGTGCTGCTTGGCGGTGGGGGCTATGGCTATTTTAACTATATCAACAATGCGCCACTGCCCCACATCGATGGTGGACTCAAGGCGCATGGGCTGCGGGCCAATGTAGAAGTGATCCGCGATTCATACGGCGTTCCCCACATCTACGGACAGAACCTGCATGACGTATTTTTCGCACAGGGTTTCGTGCAGGCCCAGGACCGATGGTGGCAGATGGACTTTTTCCGCCACACATGCGGAGGCAGAATAGAGGAGCTTACCGGGAAAAAAGCCAGCCTCGTGTCATCTGACATCTACCTGCGCACCATGGGCTGGTACAACGTGGCAGAAAAGGAATACAACAGCTACACACCTGCGCAACGCGCCATACTGGATGCTTTTGCAGAAGGCGTTAATGCTTATATATCCAACAAGAGCCCTCAAGACCTCTCCGTAAACTACAGCATCCTGGGACTAACGGGCGTGAAATTTACTATTGAACCCTGGAAGGCGGTCGATACACTGGCTTTCGCCAAACTCATGTCCTGGGACCTGGGCTATAGCGGGGATGAGGAGATGCAGCGCTCGAAGTTATATACCCTGCTGGGTGCCGAGATGGCGGATGCATGGCAGACACCCCCCTTTGGATATGACAATAAACCAACGATTTTACAGTCTGAAGATGTAAAGTCCCTGGAGGCCTCCGCCCCGGTGCAGCCCGCGACGGAAACCACGAAATCCGCTCCTGTATCTCAACAGAGCGTACCTGGCTATGACAATATAAAGCCCGACTTGACATGGTTGATGGGCGACCCGGCAGGCATCGGGAGCAATAACTGGGTAGCTGCCGGAAGCATGACGCAGAGCGGCAAACCCCTGCTGGCAAATGATCCACACCTCGGCATCCAGATGCCTTCAATCTGGTATGAAATCGGATTACACGCGGCCGACGACGGCACCGGGCAACCTTTTGATGTAGCCGGATTTTCCTTCGCACCGGCGCCCGGAGTTATTATCGGCCATAACAATGACATCGCCTGGGGTGTCACCAATCTCTACCCCGATGTGCACGATCATTACCAGATCAAAGTCAATCCTGATAATGCGCTTCAATACGAGTGGAATGGCGGATGGCGGGACATGAAAGTCCGGGAGGAAACAATTAAGTTCGGAGATGGAGCTGCTCCTATAACAATCAAGGTCAGGGAGACTCACTTTGGCCCCATAATGAACGACAATAAATTCAGCGCCGACACGGGTCAATTCACCGGTTTCAATAACAAAGATCCCCTGGCGCTTCGCTGGACAGCCCTCGAACCGGGAACTATGATGCTGGCAATCCAGGGCCTTGATTCGGCTAAGAACTGGGAGGATTTCCGCAGCGCCCTTAAATACTGGGACTGCCCGTCACAGAACGTTATTTTTGCTGACACAAAAGGCAATATTGGCTACCAGATGCCTGGAAAAATCCCCGTCCGCGCCAAGAACGATAACGGACTGCTTCCCGAACCCGGCTGGACAGATGAATATGAATGGAAAAGCTATATACCCTTCGACCTGCTGCCGCGCATTTACAACCCGGCACGCGGGTACGTAATAACCGCCAACCAGGCTGTGGTCCCTCCCGAGTATTACGATTTCCTGAATAAACAGCTTTCACCTGATTTCAATTACAACATAGGATATGAGTGGAACTTCGGTTACCGCGCTCAGCGTATAAATCAGTTGATGAAAGAGCTGGCGCCGCACAGCATCCAGACTTTTCAGAAAATCCAGGCAGACAATAAGCTTATGAGCGTCGGCGAAGTGCTGCCGTACCTGGCCAATATTAAATTCAGCGATCCCGCCCTTACCAGCGCAGTCGACTGGCTGGTGAATTGGGACTATACGTTCAACGAGGATAGCCCGCAGGCAGCGCTGTATGCCGAGTTCTGGATGAAGCTGGTGAACAATACCTTCCAGAACAAACTGGGGGATGTGATTAAATCTGAAGGCGACGACAGGGACATGTGGGCCATGAAGTTGCTTTTGGAGAGGCCCAGTGACAAGTGGTGGGACGATCCTGCGACTAAAGATAAAGTCGAGACCCGTGACGAAATCCTTCAACGTTCGTTCAAAGAGGGATACGCCGCCACGGTTGCCGCCCTGGGCAACGACCGGAGCATGTGGCGATGGGGAATAATCCATACAGCCACATTCGTCAGCAATCCCCTCGGGGCCAGCGGAATAGCCCCGATCGAATCCCTGGTAAACAAGGGGCCTTTCCCGGCCGGCGGGACGACCGACGCCCCTAATGCCTGCCGATGGACGGTTGATAAAGGCAATTTCGCAATACGTGACTGCCCATCCATGCGTATGATAATAGACATGAGCGACATTTCGAAGAGCGTCTGTATGAACCTGACAGGCCAGAGCGGGAACCCGGCCAGCCAATGGTACGGAGATATGATCGATTCATGGCTTAACGTCAACTACCACCCTATGCTCTGGACAAAGCAACAGGTGGAGGCAGGAGCAGCACACAATCTGATGCTCGTACCTTAAATTTGCTGATTACTGCAATATATCTTAAATAGACAACTGCGGAGGTGGAAAATGCCGCAAATCATTAAAATCCTTGGTTTTGCCGGGAGTCTGAGAAAAGGCTCCTACAACAGGGCGTTGTTGAGAGCGGCTGCAGAATTGCTGCTGCCCGATACGGAACTGGAAGCCTTTGACCTGGAAGGGGTCCCGGGTTTTAATGCTGACCTCGAAAGCACGCCGCCAGACAAGATTAAAGAGTTTAAAGCTAAGATAAAGGCAGCGGACGCCGTCCTTATCGTGACACCGGAATATAATTATTCCGTGCCGGGTGTGCTGAAGAACGCCATAGACTGGACTTCCAGACCATCTGGCGATAGTGTGTGGCCGGGCAAGACGGTGGCAGTCATGAGCGCTTCGACAGGGATGCTGGGAGGCTCCAGGGCACAATACCACCTGAGACAGACCTTCCTTTTCCTCGATGTGAAGGCGGTGATGAAGCCAGAAGTTTTTGTAACCTTTGCAGCGCAGAAATTTGATGAGTCCGGGAAACTCACTGACGAGTCTACAAGAAAGGTAGTGAAAGACCTTCTCCTGGCCCTGGTGACCCTGGCCAGAAAGAATTAATCGATCTTCAACTAATAGCGTCGGGAGGCTGGCATGAAATTCATCGGGAAAGACAGCAAAGAGACCATTGTCCGGCGATTCGCCGAACATGTCTCTTCGGGCAAGGCGGAAACCTTCAAGTCCTATAACATGGAATTTGTTTTCGGACGCCGTGAAGGTCCATATGTCTGGGACGCAACCAGCGGGAAAAAGCTTATCAATTGCCACTGCAACGGCGGCGTCTTCAACCTGGGACATCGAAACCCACGGGTCATTAAAGCCCTGCAGGAAAGCCTGAAGGAACTGGACATCGGTAACCACCACT
>JAPLHL010000002.1 GCA_026389655.1 Chloroflexota bacterium | reverse complement strand
AGTATCCACGCATAGGATCGTATAACAGATTTAGACGATCCAAACCTGAACTCATTTTAACATCCTGCCAGTTCATTTAGCAAAAAGGCTGGCTATTTCGAAATGACAAAATAGCCAGCCTCGCAGGTTGACTGACGAGTTTAGTCTATTTGATATACCAACTGCACGGTTGATTGGAATTCCAACTCTCCGTCGCTGATGGCTGTAGGAGCTGGAGCAGCACCCGCTGCGTCGCTCATTTTCATATAGCTGTTCTGAATGACCGGAACATACGGAGTACTTTCACTTATGTATATCAATTTGCCTAGCTTTGTGCCAGCATCCTGAGACATCTGCTTTGCTTTATCAGTTGCATTCTGGATAGCTTTTTCACGCGCAATTTTAAACAAGGGGGAAGGATCATCGACCATAAAACTTATCCCATTTACCCTTATCAGATCACCACCGGCCTCAGCAGCTTTGTCAATAATTGTTCCCGCTTTGCCCATGTCCCTGATCTTGACAGTAACGATATTAGAGACCTGATATCCAATGACCACAGTCGTGTTCTGTTTTTCATCCCAGCGAGTCTGTTGTTCAATATTGAATTGCGTCGTCTGCAGATCCTTATCCGCAATTCCCGCATCTTTCAACACCTGCATAATGCCATTCATCCCATCTACTGCTGCTTTCTGTGCCTGGGCTACAGTTTTGGCCTGAGATTGCACACCCAGAGTAAGCACCACAACGTCCGGCGTGCCCATCGCCTTCCCGGTCCCGTTAACCCATAACCCCAGGCTCTGCTGACTGACGATGATGCCACCCGAGCTAATAGAAGAAGCTGCCGGTACTCCCTGGTATATGACGGCAGGTGACGGGGCACATGCAGTTAACGCCATAATTGCAACCAATAGCGAAACTACACCCAGAATCTCCATAAGATTTCGTAACTTCATTTATACCTCCTCATAATCATGCTGTTTGACTATCTTAAAACTTTGCCGGCTCGATAACAAACTGATTGGTCGGCACCTATTGAAACGAACTACCAGCATAGAAAGTTTATTTTATTGGCGCAAATAAGAACTTATATCATATAATTATGCAAATAATTAACGTGGGGCTCTGTTTTTGCGAATAATACGTGAATTTGTGATAACACTGCTTATTGCAGTGGTTATCTTTATTGGTCTTCAAATCTCAATTAAAAGCTTTGAGGTATTTAATATCTCGATGCAGCCAACCTTCTATGAAGGAGACCTCATCATCGTCAATAAGCTGGCGTATCAATTTGGAGGCAGTCCCCAATTAGGAGACGAGATAGTACTCTACGCTCCAGGCAACGGAACAAAACCTGCCTTCGATCCGTTTTTTACGCAGCATCCAAATTGCTTTATTAAGCGTGTAATTGGAGTCCCCGGTGATATTGTAGAAATTAAGAACAAGGCCGTATATGTAAATAGCGTAGCGTTAAATGAGCCTTATATTTACGAGCCTCCGCAATATTATATGCCTGAGCAAACAATACCGGCCGGGCAATATTTTGTTCTTGGCGATAATAGAAATCGCAGTAACGACTCACATACAGGTTGGCTCGTACCTACTGAAGATATAATAGGCAAGGTATGGTTCCGCTACTGGACCGCAGCTTACCCGGATATACGGGTCGTCATGATCCCTATTTTCGTGCTGATAGTTGGCACACTGCTGATCGTCATAATTGTGGACATGATCAAAAGTAATAAATCAGATCCGGGCGCATAATTTATTATTAGGTTTTATATTAATTAGAGCAGACAACATGAATGAAAACGAAGTGCTGAATATCTTTAAGGATGCCGGCGCTTTGCTTGAAGGCCATTTTCTATTGACTTCAGGGCTTCATTCTCCCGTATATTGGGAAAAATTCAGGGTGCTTCAGTTTCCGAAATCAACCTCTCGACTCTGCGAATTGATTGCACAGCATTATAGGGACCAGAACATACAGGTGGTAGCCGGACCTACTACAGGCGGGGTAATATTGGCATTCGAGATCGCAAAACAACTAGGCATTCGCAGTGCTTTCGCTGAGAAGGATGGAAATACGAGAGTTTTCCGTCGAGGATTCACAATTGAACCGGGAGAACGTGTCCTGATAGTGGATGACATACTTACTACGGGCGGTTCCGTGGTCGAAGTTATCAATGCCGTTAACAAACTCAACGGGGACATAATCGGGATAGGAGTGCTGGTGGACCGTTCCGATCAAAAATTAGACCTCGGGGCGCCGCTTTTCAGTTGTTTGAGATCCGCCGCTAAGACCTATAAACCGGATGAATGCCCGCTTTGCTCTAAAGGACTCCCGCTCGTAAGGCTCGGCGGTTGATTGTAATAGCTACTTATTAAGGACCCTGGCCGAAACCGTATAATTCGGATTGGTATTGTTCGGGACTATTGCAAAAAATTTATGGGTCTCACCCGGGTTCACTTCTGTAGGATATGGATCGAATTCGGCCAGCACTTCGCTTGAATCAGCTATTCCAGGCACAGTGATCTTTACTGTAACTTCAATATCTTTAATATTAAGAGGCACTTCCCCGGTATTTCTTATTTGCCCACGTATGTAGGTCCTGACCCCGGCGAAAGGGGGCTTCTCTTCTACCGACATAGAGTTCATTGTGACTGCTACGCCAGTCAAAGCGGGTTGTCTTCCTATATCAAAGGACTTTTCTGCCGATAATGCTTCGTTGCCGGATGCATCTATCGATCTCACCTTGAAATAATAGGTTGTCTTAGTAATAAGACCAGCCAATTCGACCGAATGCTGTTGAACCATCGCTTCTTTTTGAATGGTTGTATTCGTGGAATTATTTTTAGGGTTCCAGATGACCTGACTGGTCGACGGTTCATTGGTAGTCCAATGAATCTCAACTGAATTGTTGGATAGATTATTTATCTGAATGTCCGAGATAACCGGAGGTTGTTTATCGGCGGGTGTCACTTCCTCCTTTTTATTAGCAGTTAAATTTTCCACAACAGCTGGGGAAGGCTGTCGCTGCAATAGATTAATAAAGATATATGCTCCCACACCACCAAGTATGATTAGGACTATTAGAGCTATTAAGGGACCAAGCCACGATCTGTTTCTTTGCTTTTTCTGCCCATCGGCCGGTTTCTTTGGCTGGTCAACAGCAATCCTGCTTCTTAATGGCCAACTCAAAGTATTTCCGCATCTGGCACAGGCGGCGTCGCCAACATTAATCGGGGAACGGCATTGCGGACAAGAATACCGAAATTCCAGGCCACAGTTTTTACACGATCGGTCACCGACCCGGTTTTGTACACCACACTTCTGACAAGAAAAAATGCTCTGCATAACAATACAATGTAGATTAGTGTCTTTATTTTAAATGCTTGCGGGAACCAATTCAATTATATGCTATTAAAAAAGGGTTGGCGCATCATATATCTCCAGAATGCAAAATGAACCCAATAATGTTGACACTTTAGCTATTGAAAAGCTACAATATCGTCCGCGCCGAGGTAGCTCAGTCGGTAGAGCAGTAGACTGAAAATCTACGTGTCCCCAGTTCGATTCTGGGCCTCGGCACCACTGTTTTGCCGAATAGGCCGAAGTGGCGGAATGGTAGACGCGGCAGTCTCAAAAACTGTTGAGGGGCAACTCTCGTGTCGGTTCGAGTCCGACCTTCGGCACCAATTCTATCCTTATCACCATCACTAACCTTATCATCCAACTTAAACGGAAAATAAAAACTGCCGCCACTCAGAAAATGAATGGCGGCAGCCTCCTTGATTACAATATGTTTTATAGCCAGGAGAGCAACTTCATCCCAATATAGACAATCAGGCCGATTAAGATTATCCCATCCAGCAGCATCCCGCTAAGCAAAGCTAACAATCTCTCATCTTTGTTTACCAGTCCCAACATTTTATTCATCGTCATTGCTTTACTCCTGCTTTTTATTCTCTTGTCTATACTTATAAAACGCAGGCGACGAATAAAAGGTTTAGGTAAATAAAAACGGATTCTCGATATACACGCAAATTGACCACTGCAAAATAACTGTGATAACCTTAATCTAGGATTGCCGAGTTGTGTAGTGGTAGCACAGCGGACTTTGAATCCGTATGCCCAGGTTCGAATCCTGGCTCGGCAGCCATTGCAAGATCGATATCAGTAAATTACTATTAGAGCTATTATTCTGTTACTGTTTCAGAAAGCTATCGGATTATAGAAGCACTATAATTTCATCTTCCGGCCTGACAAGGCCTCCTGTGACCACCAGTGCAAAAATACCCTCTTTCGGCATAATGCATTTACCCGCCTGTTTAAAAACAGCGCACCCTGTATGGCATTTTTTACCTATTTGAGTGACCTGCAACACTACATCGTTTCCCACCTTCATATTTGTGCCAACGGGCAGTGACACCAGTTCAATTCCACTGGTAGTCAAGTTCTCAGCAAAATCCCCGGCATGGAAATCGAATCCGGTACGGTTCATTTTTTCAATGCTCTCAATAGCAAGCAGGCTAATCTCTCGCGCCCGATCCTCTCCACCTGCATGTGCGTCGCCAACAAGTCCACAATTCACCTTGAGTTCTCCCGCATCAACGGGATTTTTACTTGTGCCTTTCTGTTCGCTTTTGCAGATCGCTATAATTTTCGCCATCGATAGTGTTCCGTTAATAATCCCAGTCTAATATTTTACCTTGGCCAGGCCTTTAAGTCCCAGAATTTTGCGTGCCTCATCCGGCGTAGCCGGTTCAAGGCTTAATTCCCGCATAATACGTATGATCTTGGCTACCTGTTCGGCACTGCTCTTGGCAAGTACCCCTTTGCTGACATACAGATTGTCCTCCAAACCTACTCTTACATTTCCTCCCATTGCCAGCGCCACCGAGCAAATCGGCATCTGAAACCTGCCGGCGCCAATAGCCGACCAGGTGAAATTATCTGCCCCAATCGCTATCCTGGTAGCATTATAAAGCGCAGTCAGGCTATCCACAGTAGAAGGCACACCTCCTAATGTACCAGTCACGAATTGTATATGAACAGGTGGTTTAAGAAGCCCCCTTCTCATCATGAATGCCAGGTTATTGACCATACCCAGGTCGTATATCTCTAACTCAGGCTTTGTCTCATTAACCGAGAAAATTGTGAGAAACTCACGCAAAGTTTTGAACGTATTTGGGAAAATGTAATCTTCACTGGCAAGTATAGATAATTTTTCCCATGGATACCGCCACTCCTTCACTTTATCAGCCTGCGGAAAAACAGAAAAATTCATTGAGCCGAAATTTAGTGACGCCATCTCAGGTTTCAAGTTAATCACCGGGGATGCCCTTTGCTCTGTACTCATGCCCATTCCACCACCGGTTGAAATACAAATGACCGCATTCGTTCGGGCTTTGATCCCACTGAGAACTTCTCTGAATATTTCAATATCCGGTGTCGGCATACCATTCTCGGGATTTCTTACGTGTATATGTAGTATTGCTGCACCCGCCTCAGCAGATTTGATCGCATCTTCAATTATCTGCTGCGGGGTTATCGGCAAATACGGCGACATACTCGGAAAATGAGCAGAACCCGTAACGGCAGAGGTGACAATAACCTTTTCCTGTGGCATAGCAG
>JAPLHL010000056.1 GCA_026389655.1 Chloroflexota bacterium | reverse complement strand
TATGGGAATAATAAAGAAACAATTAAGATTGTCCGTGAGTCCAAAAGAAGATTATGGTCAAATTGAAAGGGCTAGCTGCTGCTGACAGGGTGAGGACATGGCCTCCATTATGTCAGCCATCGAAAAAATGCCTTTTCTGGTACCTGGAATATTAGTCATGCTCAAATAAACATCTCTGATCTGCCCGTCTTTTCTGGCTATTCGAAACATGCAATGCCTGTTACTTGAAATCGGCGTCCAGGCGCACATTATATGGTGCCCGCTCATATATGCGCGGTCATCTTCATGAACAAGCTGCATCCACTTCATTTCATTTTCAAGCTGGCTCTTTGAATAACCCGACAATTCCTCAAATGCGCGATTTACAAGCGCAATAGTCATGGTCTCATTCACGACCGCCATTGCCATCCCGTTATTTTCAAAAAGGGCCCGGTAAGTGGCGTCCAATTCATAGAGTTCTAAAGCCGAACTGCTGCCTTTATATAACATAGCCAATTCTTCACTACTGTGCCTATTTTAGAGCAGTAATAAAGCGGTGTCTGCGGCCTGTTGGCTCACTAATAATAGACTTTGGGCCACAATTTCTTAAGAATTGGCAGAAACTACTATTTATGATCGTACACGCTTCAAATATTCGCTATAGCCAACCAGTGCTCGCAGCACGTTCGCAGCTTCATGCGGCATATGGTAGCACACAGCATTTTGTTGACCCAGTGTATACGGGATGCGGGCCTCCTCTATGTTCGTGGCCCACATATGCTCGGTAGCTACTACCAGGGGCTTATGATATTTATCCGCGAGTTTGTTGAATTCATCCATGGCCCCGATAATGGCCCGCTC
Organism: Chloroflexota bacterium; assembly: GCA_026389655.1. Lineage (GTDB taxonomy): Bacteria > Chloroflexota > Dehalococcoidia > GIF9 > UBA5629 > JAFGLP01. The sequence continues at coordinate 4,734 of JAPLHL010000056.1, read as the reverse complement.
CAGCACATCGCCGTATTTCGCCCTCTCGGTTTCATCCGTAGGCAGATCGAAGCCCCTGACACGAAGCGCAGGCATCATGCTCAGAAACATCATGGAGTCTACTGTGGGACATTGCATAACCATTTCGACAGCTTTGAAGATGTTATCGGGGTTGGAGCCCGCCACCAGGTCCACCGGGTTACCCCTGTTCCACCAGGCCGGCAGCAGTTTATCCAGCTCCCTGATCGTCGCTTCCGGCAGCGCCACTACATTAAATCCCAGCTCAGAGCAGGCGTCAGCGCCCATCACTCCCCATCCCCCACCCGCCGTCACAATGCCGACACCGCGTCCTTTCGGCAACGGCTGTCGCAGTAAGGCAAGGCCGATATTCAGCATCTCATCGAGGCTCCCGGCCCTTATCACTCCGGCCTGTTTGCATACAGCATCGAAAATTTTATCGGAACCTGAGATGGCGGCTGTATGCGAAGCTGCGGCCTTTGCCCCGGCCTGCGTCTTGCCAGCTTTGACCATTATAACCGGCTTCTTCTTACTCACCTCTGATGCAATTCTTAAGAAGCGGCGCCCGTTTGTAAATCCCTCGCTATAACACATGATAACTTTGGTGTGAGATTCATCACCCAGGTATTCCAGGTAGTCCTCGCATCGCAGCACAGCCTCATTACCGCTGGCAATGCATACGCTGCAGCCCTGGCCGTGCATCATTACCTGCCTGGCAAGGGAGTCCATTACATTGCCGCTCTGGGCGACAATCGCCACATTACCGGGCAGCACCAGGAATGTCGGAAATTGGACATATTGCTTATTCCACGGGCTCATGATGCCATTACAGTTCGGGCCTACGATGGCCATGCTCCCCCTGGCGGCAGCCTCAGTTATCGCAGTCTGTAGCCGGGCGCCTTCCTCGCCAAGCTCGGCAAAACCTGCAGTTATAATCACCCCTGCTTTTATGCCTTTGGCGACGCATCCTTCAATAACATGCAGCACGGCCGGCGGAGGCACAATGATAACCGCCAGGTCCGGTGTCTCCGGTATTTCAGCGATGTTCCTGTATACCTTTAAGCCCAGCATCTCATCTTCGATAGGATTTACCGGGTAAATCCGCCCCTTGAATTCGCCATCGATCAGGTGCCTCAACACAATGAAACCCCATTTGCCCCGGTCTTTGGAAGCGCCCACCAGCGCTATGGAGCGTGATTGAAATAAAGGAGCAAATTTATCTGCCAGGATTGACAATGGTCTCCTCCCGGATTTTATTAAGTTAGCTGGCTTTGCGAGCAGTTTTTAGCAAAAGCGCAATGCGAATTATTGCCGCTACAGCAGAGTAAGCCAACCCCAGCAGGATCAGGCTGAATTTAAAGGTGGCGCATAAACGCGCCATCATGGGATATGGGTCAGCAACGTTGCCGTAAAGCATGGTCACCAGCGCATAATTTTCGATGGCATCGAATATAGCCGCCAGCCAGAGTCCCCACGCCAGCATGATCCCTACACCCCTCCATGTCCTTGACTTCAGCACCATAGCTCCCCATACACAGGCCAGCGCAATGGTTGTTGAATAAACCGGCATATAAAGGTAATCAATACCCAGGCTGAAGCCGGCCTGTATTTTGGCCAGTGCGCTCCATTGATTGATGATACCGGATGCATTGGCAACGCTCCCTGCGAGTTCAAAATCCACGATGTTTGGAGAAAACGGACCGATAAACCGGAAAACCACAGAAAGCCCTATAGTCGCTACCAGGAGAACCAGAAATGTGGGTAGTTTCTTTCCTTTGGGTATTAAGATCAAAGGATGATACATAACGCTATCCCTCCACCTTCAGTTCCATAACTTCCTGGAAATTACGCACGATAATGTATTTTTTTACTTTGATCCTGAAAAGCGCTGATTCCGGAGAGTGGGCGAATTTCTCGAGGCTGTGGTGCTTTACCAGGTAAAGCTGGAGCAGGTTTTCCTTTTTGCTGTCCTTTACTTCCTCCGCCGTTCCTACGGCATTAACTGCGATAGCATTGCGGAAATCGGCATCGTTGTTACCGCGGTTGTCTACAAGCACGGAGACGCTGTTGTTCGATAATAAATTGGCATATTTGTGCGTCTGCCGCCGGGTGATAAACAGTATGTCCTTTAGGTCCTGCGTGGCCGCAAAAGCGATGAGATTGCTGTACGGCCTGGCATGTTGCTGCGTAGCCAGCGATGCAAAAAGCTGGTTCTTGAACAGGTCCTTGAGCAGTTTTTTTAGTTGCAGTTCGTCTTCAACCAAATCGATTACCAATTATTGTGAAGATGATTTATCTATCAGTCGGATTCCATGCTTTTACAAATGCTGATGATCCGTTCCCTGTTGATGGCTATGAAATCAAATTGGTTATCGCCTCCGGGCAGGGCTGGATCAACTTCCACATCGGTCAGAGGTATAAATCTATCCTTGCTTTCAAGCGTGTCTGCAACCTGTCCCCATGTCTCCACGTAAATCTGCCCTTTCAAGACGTAAGGAGAAGCGTACACTTGTGCCTGGTAGATCTGGGCAGTATAAATTGTGACGCCCACCGGCTGCTTGCTCCTGTACGGATAGGCGCTGAGCTTCTTCCCCTTAACCTCTGTAGAGACCTGTGCTATGAAAATAATATTGTTTTTGGCGACGTATATATGGTTAAATTTCTTCTTGTTACCGCCGATATTAGTCATAGTAACATCCTGCAATGGCAGGAAATCTACAATCTTGGATAAGGAGCTCTCGCGTACACCTTCATTTAGCGCGTCAATAAGCCGTTGGGAAATATTGCATTTGAATAAGCCTATAAAAATGAGTTCGCCGGTGCAAACCAGTATTTCATATTGTTTATTTAGTTCAGAACCGCCTAAATCAACGTCCATTTCTATGCTGCCTCAGCCCGGCGGGATTTACATTTCCCCCGCAAAATATATGTATTTATACTATTGCAGGTGACAGACAATGTGTCAAGCTGCGCCATAAGTTAAGGCTGTTTCTCTTAATCGTACATTAGTAGTATTATAGTTATTGTAAGACAATTTTGGGTCATCCGGGGTTCAGGGATATGGAAGAAGAGGCAAAGACTAAGAAACAATCTTCTAAAGAGCCTGCCAGGCAGAAGGATAAACGTAATCCTGACCCTCCCGCACCTAATAACACGTCTCCAGCCACTGACTCAATGAGGGATTTTTTCAAGTTGAATTGCCCGGTCGGCCAGCAAATTCCGCATTCCATTTGCTTGATCGACCACGAAGGCAAGATAATCACCATAAATCCTTATTTGGAGCAACTGCTTGGTTTTAGCAGGGCTGAAGTATGCGGCAAACGCATAACGGATTTCGTTAGTCAGCCTGTCGCAAAGGAGTTCATGGACCACGTCCGCAAGAGCGGCCAGGAAACAGCCGGACCGTTTATTCCATTTTCCTGCAGGACCCTGACGGTACTTTTTTGTACACTAATGAAACTGCCTGTAAAGAACGGGGCTATACTCGTGAAGAAATGCTGAAATTAGATCTCTACCAGGTAGTTGCACCGGAAGCCCAGTCTGAGATCCGGGACAGGATTAGAATCGCATTTACCAAAGGTAAGGCTTTTTATAATTCCGTCCATATCAGGAAAGACGGAGGTAAATTCCCAGTTGAAGTACACTTGAGCCTGGTCGAACACGGTGGCAAAAAGCTCCTACTCAGCATTGTCCACAATGCCTCTCAACACAAGAGGATTGAAGAAGAACTGATGCGCGCGTTGAAGATGGAGTCGGTTGCCTTACTTTCCAGCGGCATTGCCAGCCAGTTCAATACCCTTCTTACCCATATCGTGGGCAATCTAAATATACTGATATCAGAGACGGAACCGCATACGCAGCAATCCCGGCTGCTGGAAGAAACGGATAAAATCGTGGACAAGGCGCGTGAACTGGTGAGACATCTTTCGAGTTTTTCCACAAGTGGAGCGCCTCTAAAAAAGACAAGCCTGGTAGGGCCACTATTGAAGGACACCACCGAATATATGCTTACAGGGTTAAACACATGGGCCAATTTTGTTATTACCGACAACCTCTACCCGGTGGAATTGGACCAGGCCCAATTCATCCAGGCGTTCGGCAATATTATCCTGAACGCCAGCCAGGCCATGCCTAAAGGGGGCGTCATTAATGTGAACGCCCGCAACATACATCTGGAAGAAAACGAAGCCGCCAATTTGCCTGACGGCAATTACATCAAAATATCAGTTGCAGATAAAGGGCATGGCATTAACCCCGATGATATGCAGCATATATTTGACCCTTATTTCACCACCAGGCAAGGTAAGGTAGGCCTGGGATTGAGCATCGCCTATTCCATTGTCAGGAGTCATGGAGGCGTTATCACAGTCGAATCTGAACATGGTAAGGGCAGCATCTTCAACATTTTTCTTCCCGCTTCCACCGAAAGAATTGCCAGGGAAACCCCTTCTACAAAACAGCGGCATGCCGGCGTTAAAATCCTTCTGGTTGATGACGAGGCTGTTATCAGAAACGTGGGCAGCCGCATCCTCAGCAAGCTCGGTTACGACCGGATCGAGTTCGCCTCCGAGGGTCTGGAAGCGTTGAAAAAGTACCAGGATGCTATGGAATCCGGTAGACCGTATGATAGTGTTATCGTCGACCTCACCCTGCCGGGCGAGATGGGAGGCAAAGAAGTCGTAAAAGCTCTGCATAAGTTGGACCCGAAGGCAAATATCCTTGTTTCCAGTGGCTATT
>JAPLHL010000102.1 GCA_026389655.1 Chloroflexota bacterium | reverse complement strand
GAGGATTTTCAGAAGAACAAGGACAAGCGCGTTATCTGGGAGGCCCACAGGGTGGGGATCGACAAAGAGTATTGTCACATAGAGAAGCTGGCCAATCTGGACCAGCTGCCGAAGCCTTACGGCTTCAAAGTGTCCTGCTTCCCCATAAAGTTGACAGGTGGAAGCGCCGGCTGGTCAAGGGTCGTGGCGATATTTGAGAAATGAGCCCTCGATAACGTTAAGACTTTATACAGGCTATTGTTAATAGCCTGTAATTCAATACGAGTCCTTAACTGTGGGGTATACATTAACTCGTCAGTTTGTCAGAAGTTATTCTTCTTTTAATCCGGATGTTGAATACATCCGGATTTTTATTACCCGTCGTCGTAAACCTTTTTAAAAATATAACGTTTCTCTCTTTGTAGATTCTTACAGAAAAAATGGGAGTCCCGCCGGCTTACCCGGTGCCCGCGGGCGAACCACGTGGATAAGAAGCTAAAAATAAATACAAAGGATAAGCTACTTAAAATGAAAGCCTTTTGTTTAAAATGCCGGAGAGAAATCGAAATCAAGTATCCACAGAGTGTAGAGACGAGAAATGGAAGGCCTGCCATCGGGGGGTTGTGTTCCTGCTGCGGTACCAGGGTCTTTAAGATAGGAAAAAGTCCGGACGCGTTCAATATCAGGCTATCCACTCAAACGGCCTAGCTTGATTTAATAATGGACTAAGACGGACCGTATTTGTTTATCAGGTGTCTAGTTCTTTCCGTGTCTCTCTTATAAAATTGCGCAGTTTTTTATAGGATTTATCGCGGTCTTCCATCAGCTGGATGATACGGCTGCCTATGATTATGCCGTCCGCCATCAGTGCCGCCTGCCTCGCCTGTTCTGCAGTGGATATACCGAACCCGATACACAGAGGTAAGCGTGTCACCCTTCTTACACGTAAAATTAGCTCTTTCAAATTGGATGAAAAGCTGTTCCTGACCCCGGTGACCCCGGTGACTGAGACCAGGTAGATGAAACCCTTGGATTTTGCAGCCACCTCGCTGATGCGCTCATCCGAACTGTTCGGCGCAAGGAAATTGATAATATCAATATTATTTTTGGCAGCGGCTTCATCCAGCGCAGGAAGCTCGCCGGGCGGCAGGTCCGGTATGATTAATCCGTCTATCCCGGCTGCTGCGCTGGCGGCGCAGAACTCTTGCGGCCCGTAGTGAAGTATGGGATTGAGATAACCCATAAAGACCAGCGGTATATTAACTTTATTTCTGATTTGCCCTGCTATTTCCAGGCATTTCTTAACCGTTACCCCGTTCAATAGCGCCTGGTGTGAAGCATTCTGAATGGTGACACCGTCGGCCATCGGGTCAGAGAACGGGATGCCCAGTTCGATGATGTCACATCCTTCATGGGCCAGCAGTTCAGCTGCTTTCAAGGTGGCATCAATGCCCGGATATCCGGCAGTAATGTAGGCTATTAATGCCTTGCGGCTATCTTCTTTAAATACTGACGATATACGGCTCATAGCTTTACTCCTAATTCATCGGCCACAATTCCGGTATCTTTGTCACCGCGGCCCGAGAGGTTAACCACGATTATGTTGTCCCTGTCCAGGGTGGGCGCCAGTTTTACGGCATATGCTACGGCATGGGCCGATTCAAGAGCGGGGATGATACCTTCCACCCGGCACAGCAGTTGGAAACCCTTCAGGCACTCTTTATCGTCAATAGTCACATATTCGGCCCTTCCTTCATCCTTGTAATAGCTGTGTTCCGGTCCAACACCCGGGTAATCGAGTCCTGCCGAGACGCTATGTGTTTCGAGCACCTGCCCATCCGAGTTTTGTAACAAGTACGACATGGCCCCATGCAAGACCCCCGCCGTACCCATAGCAAGAGATGCTGCGTGTTTTCCTGTTTCCAATCCCTTTCCCGCCGCTTCAACGCCGACCAGTTTGACCTCGCTATCACCGGCAAATGGATGAAAAATGCCTATCGCATTGCTGCCCCCGCCGACACATGCAACGATATAATCCGGCAATCTGGAACATTTATCCATTATCTGCTCACGTGTTTCCCTACCGATCACCGACTGGAAGTCCCTTACCAACGATGGGTACGGGTGAGGGCCGACCACGGACCCGAAAATATAGTAGCTGTCCCCGACGTTGCTCACCCAATCACGGATGGCCTCATTAATGGCATCCTTGAGCGTGCGGCTGCCCGAGGATACGGGCCGGACTTCCGCTCCCATGAGTTTCATGCGAAACACATTTAGTGATTGCCGCCTGATATCCTCTTCTCCCATGTAAATGACACACTTCAATCCAAGCATGGCGCATACAGCTGCCGTGGCTACGCCATGTTGGCCGGCGCCTGTCTCGGCGATGATTCTGCGCTTACCCATCCGCTGTGCCAGCAGACCCTGCCCCAGGGCATTATTTATCTTGTGAGCTCCTGTATGCGCCAGGTCTTCTCTTTTAAGATAAATCTGAGCTCCTCCGCAGTGCAGTGTGAGCATCCCTGCATAGTAAAGCGGCGTTGGCCTACCCGAATAGTCCCGGGACAGGGTGTCGAGCCGGGACCAGAACTTATCATCGCCCTGAATTTCCTTATAGGCTTTAGCCAGTTCATCAAGAGCCGGTATCAGGGTCTCGGGTACGAACCGGCCGCCATATGGACCGAAGTATCCTTTTTCATCAGGTAACATCATACTCACCTTTAAATATGTATTTAATTAACTGGCTCCCGCCGCCGGAAGCATTTTCCTCTACTGATCTGACAGATTCTATGAAGGCGCGAATTTTAGCAATGTCCTTCCGCCCGTTGGTCTCCACCCCGGACGATACGTCCACCCCCTGCGGCCGCACCTGCTCGATTAGACTGCGAACATTTTGCGGGTCCAGACCCCCGGCGATAATTACCGGAAATGAGGCCGATATTCCTCTGGCAATATCCCACTCAAAGCTAACCCCTGTGCCGCCATATTTCCCGTCTTCTTTGGAGTCGAGCATGTATATGGGGGAATGTGTGAAGTTTGTCCCGCTAGCAATGTACTCCAGGATATCTTCGCCGCGCGTGTATGAGGAGATATGAATAGCTTTAATGAGAGGATGACTGATCCGACGGCAATCGTCCCAGCTTTCATCTCCGCTGAGTTGGACCAAATCCAGCCCGCACTGACGGACGGTTTCATCCACTACATGCGGATTTTCATTAACAAAAACACCAGCCAGGGCCGGATGGCGAGGTAGTTTATTCAGTTGGGAGCTTATTTCGGCGGCCAGACGGCGAGAAACCTGCCTGCGGCTCGGGGCGAAAACGAGGCCGATGATCTGGACATCCATGCGGGCAACTTGCAGAGCATCCTCAACGCTGGTTAAACCGCAGATTTTAATCAGTGTCATGACATCTCCCTGATTTTAGCGCCGATATCCGGTGCGGTCATCAATGCTTCGCCGATAAGCACGGCATTAACGTGCAGTTCCCTCATCATGTGAATGTGTTCACGTGTACTTATACCGCTCTCGCTGACTACCAGCCTGTCAGCAGGGATTCGTGGCTTCAGCCGGGCGGTCACGTTCAAATCGACATGAAAAGTGTTAAGGTCGCGGTTGTTAATGCCGATTATCCTGGCTCCACAAATTAAAGCGGCATCCAGCTCTTCTTCATCATGTATTTCTACCAGCGGTTCCATGTGCAGAAAGCGGC
>JAPLHL010000389.1 GCA_026389655.1 Chloroflexota bacterium | reverse complement strand
GGATACAAAACCTGTGAATTGCTCGCACCTCTGTTAAAATTCCATCCCAACCTGGAATACCACCTTGAACTGATCAAAAACGAAGGCATTCAAAACTGGAGAGCGAAGCGAAAGGGCCACTATCCCTGGTCTTAATATTGCTTGCAGGCTGTAGCCCTATTTAAGGGGTAGGTCGATCTTATAGTTCTTCAGGGTCTGCTCAATAGCAGCCCTCGTTTTCTCATCGGGCTCAACCAGCGGCAACCGCGGTTTACCCACCCTGAAACCAACGTAATTCAGAGCATATTTGATGGGCATCGGGCTTCCTATCATGAACATGGTATTCACAAGAGGTATAAAATAGCGGTGCAACCGGGCTGCCTCTTCGATCTTGCCCGCGGAAAAATCATCCATCATTTTTTTATACTGCTTACCCACCAGATGAGTTATCACACCGATAACGCCGTATCCTCCAAGACCGAGGATAGGGAAGGTATCTGCATCATTACCGCTGTAAACAATAAAGCCCTTATCCACGCCGTCTATAATCCGGGATATCTGCGAAAAATCCGCACTGGCCTCTTTAACGCCAACTATATTGTCGATCTTACTTAATTTTATGGTAGTCTCGGCCGTCATGTTGGTTATCGTCCTGGAAGGCACGTTATAGATTATGCACGGCAGTTTAGTGGCCTTAGCGATAGCTTTGAAGTGCTCATAGAGCCCTTCCTGGTTAGGTTTATTATAATAAGGAACCGTGAGCAGGCAGGCATCCACACCCGTCTTCTCAGCTTCCTTGGTCAACTCAATGCTCTCTTGTGTATTATAATTGCCGGTACCGGCCACAATAGTTACCTTGCTAGAAACTACGGATTTGATCTCTTCAAAGAGGCGCAACTTTTCTGCAGCAGTGAGAGTCGGGCTTTCACCCGTTGTACCCGACACCACCAGGCCGTCGCTGCCGGAAGCAAGCAATGCTTTGGCCAGTTTTTTGGCTTGCGCATAATCGACTTTACCCCTTGTATCAAAGGGGGTAACCATAGCTGTAAGTAAACGTCCGAATTTTTTCATCTCATCCTCCAAACGCTACTTGATGAACTGCTTGACCCATTCCCGCTTGATAGCCTCTTCAGCTATCTGGACAGCGTTGAGAGCAGCTCCCTTGCGGATGTTATCGGACACGACCCATATCACCAGACCGTTGAGATAAGAAGCATCGGACCTGACTCTACCTACATAGACCTCGTCAGTGCCGGCTGCCAACCATGGTTGAGGATAAAGGCTCACATTTGGATCATCGAGCACTTTAATACCCGGCGCCTTGCTTAAAATGGCGCGTGCATCATCCGGCGACATATATTCAGTAAACTCAATATGTATAGCCTCACTGTGGCTTACAAATACCGGCACGCGCACACATGTTGCCGAGACCGCCAGGTTCTCGGCATGCATTATCTTCCGGGTCTCTTCGACCATTTTCCATTCTTCCTTGGTATAGCCATTTTCCATGAAAACGTCTATCTCCGGAAGCAAATTAAAGGCTATCTGGTGAGCATAGACGTGGGGTACCACGTTACCGCCGTCGAGCACGGTCTTGGACTGCTTGGTCAATTCCTCAACGGCTGCAATGCCGGTACCTGAGACCGACTGGTAGGTAGCCACCGTAATACGTTTCATCGGATTCACCTTGTGCAGCGGGTATAGCGCCACCACCAGCTGGATGGTGGAACAATTCGGGTTAGCTATGATTCCCCTGTGTTTTTTTATATCGTCAGCATTAACCTCAGGCACAACCAGAGGCACCCGCGGGTCCATACGCCAGGCCGCACTGTTATCAATCACGAGTGCCCCCGCCTTGGCAGCTATGGGAGCGAAATGCTTGCTGATTTCGGCCCCGGCGGAAAACAGGGCGATATCCACGTTATCAAAGGAATCATTGGCCGTCTCTTTGACCACCATCTCCTGATGTCCGACAAACACTTTCCTGCCCGCTGATCTATCGGATGCATATAATTGAATTGACGCAATCGGAAAATTCCTTTGCATGAGGACTTTAATAAACTCCTGTCCGACCATGCCGGTTGCGCCAACTATTGCTACGTGATGACCGTTGTTCATATTAATCTCCCAAATTCAGAAGTGAATCTAAACCATGAACTAGGCCGTGATGCTTGACGACCTCTCGAACTGCAAGAATCACACCTGGCATGAAACATTCCCTGCTTATAGTATCGTGCCTGATACTTAAAGTCTGGCCCAGGGCCCCAAATATAACTTCCTGGCTGGCAACCAGACCGGGCAACCTGACGCTGTGAATTGCAAGCCCGTCATTCTGACCGCCTCTGGTCCCTTTCAGGGTTTCTTTTTCAGTTTTAGGATAAATGAAAGGCTTACCGCGCGCTTTGCTCATTAGTCTTGCCGTTGCCAGCGCAGTACCTGAAGGCGCATCAACTTTTTTATCATGGTGTAGCTCGATGATCTCTGCATTATCAAAATACTTCGCCGCAATTTTAGCCAGATGCATAAGGACAACCGCACCGATTGCAAAATTGGCAGCTACAACTGCACCCTTATTGTAATCCAGTGCCAGGGTGTCAATTTCCTTTAAATCCTTATCGCTGAGACCTGTCGTTCCCATTACAATATTAGACCCGTTCTTAAGGGCTAGCCTGGCCGCATTCATGGCAGCTTCAGCGATCGTAAAATCCACAACAACAGCCGGATGAAACATTTCAATGACGGAAATCAGATCACTATGCAGCGGTACCTTTTTGGTAAGAGCAGGCGCGCTCAGATAGTCCCGGTCCGCCTTAATATCGGCAGCGCCTACAAGTTGCAGATCAGGATCGGCAGATATGGCTGTTACCACTTGCTGGCCCATTCTGCCCAAAGCTCCGTTGACTAC
>JAPLHL010000158.1 GCA_026389655.1 Chloroflexota bacterium | reverse complement strand
GCAGGTATGTCAGCGGCGTACGGCATTTACGATAGATACTCACCCGCTGAGGTGTTCCAGTTCCTGCCACCGTGCATATGCTTCGGTCAACTGCTTTTTAACGGACTCCAGCCTGTCCTGTATGGCAAGTATCTCGGACTTGTCCTTTTTATAGAGTCCCGGCTCTCCCATGGCCTGGGATAACGCCTTCTGCTCTGTCTCCAGTAACTCAATAGTATCTGGAAGCAATCCCAATTCCTTTTGTTGCTGGTAGCTGATTTTGGTCTTTGCCCTGTGAGTTTTGGCAGGGGGGACGTTTTTCTTGCTAACGGTGGCATTAGCCGGCTTTGCCTCCTGCTGTCGCTGGCTCAGCCAATCATCATAGCCGCCAACATACTCCTTCACTACGGCATTGCCTTCAAAAACCAGTGTGCTGGTAACGATGTTGTTAATAAAAGCCCTATCGTGGCTGACCAGGAGAATTGTCCCTGTGTATTTCATCAGGAAATCCTCAAGGATAGAAATGGTCTCGATATCCAGATCGTTGGTCGGTTCGTCGAGGACCAGGAGATTGGACGGACGGGTAAACAAACGTGCCAGCATGAGCCGGTTACGCTCCCCACCGGAAAGAACAGATACATAAGAATAGGCCTGCTCAGGAGTAAAAAGAAAATCCTGCAAATAGCCCATAATATGACGGTCTTTCCCGTTAATGGTAATGATGTCCGTGCCCTCAACGACATTCTCCAGTACGGTTTTATTGTCATCCAGTAGCTCACGCAACTGGTCAAAATAGCAGATTTGCAGATTGGTGCCGAGGCGGACGCTTCCGGTCACCGGCTTCAGCTCACCAAGAAGAATCCTCAATAGGGTGGTCTTACCGCAGCCGTTGGGGCCGAGTATCCCGATCCTGTCCCCCTTTAAAATGGTGGTGAATAAATTCGAGATAATTGGAGTGCCACCGTAATCGTAGCTAACGTCTTCCACTTCCGTCACAAGCTTACCGGAACGTCCCGCCTTTTGGACTTCAATCTTGACCGTGCCGGGCCGCTCCCTCCTGGACCTGCGTATCTCGCGCAATTTTTCCAGTTCTCTGACCCGCCCCTCATTGCGTGTGCGCCGCGCCTTGACGCCTTGCCTGATCCACTGCTCTTCCTTCTGGAGTTTCTTATCAAACAGCGCATTTTCAGTTTCTTCCACCTTCCGGGCAGCGCTCCGCCGTACTAAAAATGTCTCGTAATCGCACGACAAATCGAATAGTGAACCCCGGTCAATTTCCATGATGCGGGTGGCAATCCTCTGTAAAAACATACGGTCATGGGTAACCAGTATCAGGGCGCCTGCAAACCTCATCAGCAACTCTTCCAGCCGTTTGATTGAATCAATATCCATATGATTGGTCGGTTCATCCAGCAAAAGAATATCCGGCTCTCCGGCCAGCGCCTTCCCCAGGAGTGTCTGACGCTTGAGGCCGGCGGAAAGGGTGTTGAAAACACGCTCCGGGTCCAGCCCAAGCAATGAGATCACTTTGCTGACTTTTTGTAACCGGTCCCATCCTCCCTTCGCCTCAAGCTCATCATGAATCCGGTCCAACTCATCGTGCAGTACCGGGGTATTTTCTTGCGACAACCGGGCGCTGACGGAATGATAACGCGTTACCAGGTCCCAATGCTCCTGAATACCTCCGGCAACAACGTCAAACACGGTTCCCGGTATCTCATCCGGCACAACCTGTGGGAGATAAGCTGAGCGGATGCCTTTCTGAATAGCAACAGCGCCGGAATCAGGTTTGATGCTCCCTTCGATCA
>JAPLHL010000481.1 GCA_026389655.1 Chloroflexota bacterium | reverse complement strand
CAGTTGGGATTTGAAGAATCACTCGCTGAATGAGCGGCTCCAGGCGACCGGCAAGATCGTTTTCATGTCAACGGGTCTTTCCAGTATGCAAGACATTAACGAAGCCAGCCAAAAGTGGAAGCTGGTCACGTTGATACATACACAATTGTCACAAAAGATAGAGGATGTCAATCTGAAAGCTATCCATACGATTCGCGAGCAAACTCACAAGCCTGTTGCTTTTGGCCTGCACTGCAGCAACCACGAGACCCTGAAAGTGGCTATTGGGTTCGAACCATACGCAATGTTCTTCTATGTCAAAGAAAAGGGGTGCGACGGACTATTTGACGACGAGCACGCTATCCCCATGGACGAGGTCGGGAAATTGGGGGACACTCTCAAGGCTCTGACAGAAGCGCTGGGCACTGGAACCAAGACCGGTATTGACATTCCAAACTGGGTGATCCATTGACCGTCGAAATCCTGACAAGTACAAAGGGTAAAACATGGATAAGCCAACAATGATCCGCATTGGCGTAATCGGCGCAGGTGCAATTGTCCAACGGCGGCATCTGCCTGGCCTACAAGCGATTCCAGGGGTGCAGGTCGCCGTCGTGTGCAACAGGCGGATGGAATCAGCAGCACAAGTCGCAAGAACCTTTAACATCCGAGAGGTTGCGGAGCGATGGGAAGACGTAGTGGCACGTCCGGATATTGACGTGATTTGGATTGGCACGACACCGCACCTTCATGCTCCCATTACCATCGCAGCACTTGAAGCAGGAAAACACGTCTTTTGCCAGGCGCGCATGGCCATGAATCTGGAACAAGCGCGCGCCATGGTCGCCGCATCCCGAACACATGCGACCCAAGTCACCATGCTCTGTCCGCCGCCCAACGGGATGAAACACGGGTTATACTTTGAAAAGTTATTCCGAGATGGGCTGATCGGCCAACCTTTCCATTTTCATCTGAGCGCCCTAGGGGCGCAGTGGGCAGATCCCCTGGCCTCTGCTCATTGGAGGCAACAGACAGAAATAAGCGGAAACAATATTTTGAGCGTAGGGATTTACGCCGAAGTGTTAGGGCGGTTCATGGGGTATCCGTACTCACTGTGCGCACAAGGGCGCGTGTGCATCGAGGAGCGCAACGGAGATCAAGTTAAGATTCCGGATTTCATCCAAGTCATTGGGCAATGGCCCGAAAAGCTGGCAGGGGTTATGGAGTGGAGTGGAGTAGCCCAGTTCGCTCCACATGAAACAGTGGAAATTTATGGCAGTGAAGGGGCTCTTGTTTACGACTTTGCCACCGATGAGATCCTGGCCGGGCATCACATGGACGGTAAGCTGGTGACAGTGACAATCCCGCCCACTTTTGTAAAGTCCTGGACCGTAGAAGCGGATTTCATCCAAGCAGTACGGCAGGGTGGCCAACCTCAACCAAGCTTTGAGGTAGGGTTGCGATACATGGAATTCGTTGAGGCTGTGAACTGCAGTATGTCCAAGCATGCGTGGGTCGACTTGGGTGAACTTTAAGGGCAACAGACGGCAGAATAGGATAATTTTTCCATGAATGAGCCACTATTAGCTGCCCAACTTGAAGTGCCGTTAAGCGAGAAGGACATTGCGGAAGTCCGGGACGTGGTGAGGATTGTCCTAAGTCTAGACGGTCCTGTTGTATGTGATGTAATGGTATCGCCCAACGAACAGACGCTGCCCAGAGTGACTTCTTCTATTAATCCGGATGGGCAGATTGTCTCAAGGCCTATGGAAGACATGTCTCCCCTATTAGATAGGGCTGAGTTCCTACAAAATCTGATGATTCCACCGGTTGATGCGGATTAGCCCGTTGGGACCTAGGAATGAGGGAGTGTTATGCTTGAAACCTTAAGAGAACAGGTATGGCAATTGCACCTGGAATTGCCTAAGAATAATCTGGCCGCCTGGACCAGCGGTAACATCAGTGCTCGTGACCCTGGGACCGGCTATGTAGTCATCAAACCATCTGGCATACGTTATGAAGTCTTACGCCCGCAGCACATGGTCATCGTTGATTTGGACGGCAAAGTTATTGAAGGCGATCTGAAGCCTTCATCGGATACGTCTAGCCACCTCTATATTTACCGCCATCGTCCGGAGGTTGGTGGCATTGTTCACACTCACTCGCCGTATGCCTCCGCTTTTTCCACTCTGGGGCGGGCCATTCCTGTGTACCTTTCGTCAATCGCGGACGAATTCGGTGGGCCTATCCCGTGTGGAGGATTCGCACTGATTGGTGGGGAGGAGATCGGTCGAGTGGTCATGGAATCCATCGGGCAGTCATGTGCGGTGTTACTTAAAAACCATGGCGTCTTCACCATAGGGGCGAATGCTGAGGCGGCGGTTAAGGCGGCGGTGATGGCCGAAGACGCGGCGCGCATTGTCTGGCTGGCTTTGCAAGTGGGCCAACCGGAGGAGATCTCGCCGGAGGATATTGACCGGTTGCACCACCGTTACACTCATGTTTACGGTCAGTAGAGTATGTCCCGACCAACTTCTACAACCTAAGAATGAATAGAGGAGCATTTTGAATGAACTAGATCGTCAACTGGAAGAGTTGCTGAGTGAACCCATCGCTTCCGTATTGAATCGCGAGAAATTCACATTTGATGAATTGGCAGCGCCTTTTGGCAAGTCACTGGTTCTCTTCGGCGCAGGGGAATTGGGAAGGAGAACACTAGCCGGAATGCGGCAACTCGATATTGAACCCTTGGCCTTTTCTGATAACAATCCGCGATTATGGAGAAAATCCATAGATGGCCTTCAGGTGCTTCCTCCTGCCGAAGCGGTTCAGAAATATGGATCAACGGCGGTATTTGTCCTGACCATCTGGAGTGACACCATAGGTCATCCACTTGATTCGATTGAAAAGCAATTGAACGGCTATGGTCCGACCAAGGTCGTGTCTTTCGGGTTCCTCTACTGGAAGTATGCCGAGGCTTTTTTACCCTATTTCGGCCTTGATTTACCGCATAAGACTCGCGCTCAGATTGACCAGGTACGCGCTGCATCGTTCTTGTGGGCTGACGACGCCTCGCGTACCGAATATCTGGCTCAATTGAGATGGCGTTTACAGCTTGATTTTGCGGGATTGCCTTCTCCAAAATTAGAGGCGCAATATTTTCCTGATGGGCTATTCTCATTCATTCCTGAAGAAGTGTTTGTTGACTGTGGTGCATTTGACGGGGACACTATCAGGCTATTTCTGGAGCACAAAGGGTCTTCTTTCAACAGATTGATTGCCGTTGAGCCTGACCCAATAAACTTTTCCAAGCTCACATCATATGTTGCGTCTCTGCCTGACCATCTGAAACAGAAGATAACAGTCCATCAAACAGCAACCGGCATAAGTAGAGGGAAAGTAACTTTCGCCGCCAAAGGGACAATCCAATCAAACATAACAGAAACAGGCAACTTGGAAGTAGACTGCCTTCCATTGGATGACTTGCTATATAGCATTACCCCTACTTATGTCAAGATGGATATTGAAGGTGCTGAATTAGAAACCTTGAGAGGTGCACGAAGGATTATCAAGGAATTTAGGCCTATTCTGTCTTTCTCTGTTTACCACCGATTTGACCATATATGGCATTTGCCCTTGCTGATTCAGTCCATATCAAGCAATTACAGCTTTTTCCTTCGTCCACATGGGCAGACTTGTTGGGAACTTGTCTGTTATGCCATTCCCAAAAATCGCTTGAATGCTGTCTAGTCTGGGGGGCTGCTGAAATGAAAGAAGCCGATTTCCGACAACGATACAACAAGCGCGCCTGCGTCGTCTGCGGCAATGGGGCAAGCAAACTGCTATTTCGACAGTCATTCTCTGAGATGTCGAGCGGCAGTCTGTTGCAAGGATATGATGTGGTCGTGTGCGATAAGTGCGGTTTTGGCTACGCAGATCACATTCCCGATCAGGCTGACTTTGATGCGCACTACCGTGACATGT
>JAPLHL010000322.1 GCA_026389655.1 Chloroflexota bacterium | reverse complement strand
AATACTTCAAGGATGCTCTTGCCGATTATATCCCGTCGGCTGACTTTCTCAACTTTCTCTGCCGCAGAGTTGAAATCCTTGATGACAAAATCTTCACCCTGATCTTTGGCCTTATAGACGGCAACACATACATTAATAGAGTCGAAGAGCTCGCGGTACCGCTCCTCATTGACCTTGAGCTTCTTGACGATGCGTGTGCTCTTTTCGCGACCGGCCATATTTGTAGTCCTCCGTTCTGTCACGTATAAGAAAAACGTTATCCATGTAACTGTTAATCTAATATATTTACCCGTGGCAGGTCAACTGAAAATGCGCATATGCGCTACGCATGGAGGGACTATTTGTCTTATTCAATGCCGGAAAGGTGAACCTGGTGGAAAGCCTGTGCTATGGCAGGATCAAACTGGGTGCCGGAGCATCTCAAAATCTCATTAACGCCCTGCTCTCCGGTCAAAGCGATGCGGTATGGCCTGTCGGATGTCATGGCATCATAACTGTCGGCAACAGCAATGATTTTTGCCCCGAGCGGGATCTGGTCACCACTGATATGCTGATCGTATCCTTTTCCATTATAGAAATCATGATGATGAATGATTATATCCAGGATCTGCTGGTTAACCACCGGTTTGACTATACCAGCGCCGATGGAGGCATGGGCCATGACATGCCTGTACTCATCCTCCGTTAATCTGCCCGGCTTGTTCATAATGCTGTGGTCGACCGCTATCTTCCCTGTGTCGTGCAGTAGTGCCCCCAGTCTTATGTTGTCCAGTTCATCTCCCGATATATCCAGCTTTTCCCCGATGGCAACTGCGATGTATGCCACCCTGCGTGAATGTCCGGCCGTATACTTGTCCTTGGCTTCTAGGGCAAAGACCAGTGACTCGATCGAATTCAGGAACAGTTTCTGGGTCTCTTTTCTCTGGTGCTCGACCTCGGCTTGCAGGCCTTCCTGGAACTCTTTAATATCCTGCTCCAGCTTCCTCTTTTCCAGGGCCTTATCAACTATTTGCGCGACGTATTCCAGGTCAAACGGTTTCATTATATAATCCTGGGCGCCGCCTCTCATGCATTCCACGATAACGTTTGGGTCAGCCACAGCTGTGGCCATAACAACTGCAGTACCGGGAAATGAAGCGATGATCTCGGGTAATAGTTCGTTTCCGGACCTGCCGGGCATCTTGATATCCAGGATTACAAGCTGGGGCTGGTCTTCTTTTATCCTGTCTATAAGGCCTTTGGCGTCGGCGGCCTCAGTGCAGGTGTGCCCGGCCCTGGTCAAACGCCTGTTGATAGCGGTCCTGACCGCCTTCTCATCGTCAACTATTAGGATTTTACCGCGTTCAGTCATATCAGCCATAAAATCTATCTCTCCTTAATTCCTGTACTGGAAGGTATATAGGTATTTGAATTATTGTTTTTTCCCTTCAAGTAGTTACTGATTTGTGTTTGAAGCGCCAGATCCAAAGCAGAGACTGTGGCCGGCAATTCCACGATGAAAGTGGCCCCTTGTCCCGTGCTGCTTTCAGCATATATCTTGCCGCCATGGTTGGCGACTATACCATAGCATACGCTAAGTCCCAGTCCGGTCCCCTTGCCCGGTTCCTTGGTCGTGAAAAATGGGTCGAACATGCGTTTGAGGCTCTGTGGTGAAATGCCGGGGCCGTCATCTTTAAATGAGATCGAGATGTGGTCATCAAGAATTTTTGTTGTGATCGTCAATGAACCGCCGTTATGCGCCTGGATCATTTCATACTCGGCATTCAGTACGATATTGACGAATACCTGTTGCATCTGGTTGTAATCTATGGTAACGTCCGGTATGTTATCGGCGAAATTCGTGGTAACAAAGATGTTATTAACCTTGTGCTCGTAAGCCCGCAGTTTGAGTACGTCATCAATGACAGCATGTACCTGCGCCGGCTGCCTGACAGGAGCACGCTTACGCGCAAATGTCAGCAGGTTTTTGACAATATTAGAAACCCGCAACGCCTCTTTGTATATGATATTCAGGTCCTCTCCTGTATCTCCTGGCATATCCTGCTCGGTTAGCAGTTTGGACAGGCCTAATACGCTGGTCAAAGGATTGTTCATTTCATGGGCGACCCCTGCTGCCATCTCTCCTATGGATGCCAGGCGGTCAGTCAGGTAAAGCCTGTCCTGCCTTTCCCGTTCCATAGTCACATCGTTGAGAACAAGCAGTATATTTTGAGAGGGCATGGAGAGTATGCTGGCTACCAATATTTTCCTGTTACCGTCTACGTTATATCTGAATTCAAATTGAGTGTTCACACTGGGCTTCTGGCATGATGCTGATACCTGCCTGAGTAATTCATCAGAGGGTATGATGTCTATTAGAGGCTTCCCTTCGACTTGCTCCAGTATCCCGGCCAGCCCCTGGTAGAAGAGCCTGTTGGCAAGGACAACTTCCATCTGTTGGTTTATGACCAGCACGGCAGATGGCATGCTCTCGATTATACCGTCGATGAGTTGCTGGTGAGCTGCCAGTTTAGCCTGGGCAAGTTTCTGCTGCCGCATATCTGCTGCTGAAATTACAAATCCTGCAACCTCTCCAGCCGATTCCTTGATGGCAGATGTGGAAACAAGGACGGGAGTTATTACGCCGCCTCCGGATATTAAATTAAGCTCACGGCGTACAATGCCGCTTCTCCTGGTCTCATCCAGCAGGTCATGTGCTTGTGTATCGTTTTCTGCAAAGGTAAAAAATTTCCTGCCGGTCAGATTGCTGCCCCGTAAATCCAGCAATGAGCAGGCTGAGCGGTTGGCAAAGACGATAGTCCCTTCGTTATTTAGCAGCATTAGCGAGTCACTCATCGTACTTAGTATTTCATCTGACGCCAGGATGGGGGTGATTGTCATCAGCCCATACTTGGAAATAGCCAGGACGATGCCGATTACCCAGATTAATAACAGTATATCTGGCACCTGTGGCAGGTAACTCATAACAAACTGTTGCAGTGACAGGGAAGCTGTGACGGACGACACAGCCCCCGTGATAAAGAGAATTGCCGCCTGTTTTCGCTGACGGGAAGTCTTAGCTTTAACGGCGAGGTTAAGAACCAGTAACCCGCATAGCGAAAACATTAAAGTGTCATAGGCCATGTATGCGTATATAAACGGTGAAGCGGGCCAGATTATTGAAGTGCCCCAAATAGTTTCTTCCAGCCCGATAGTAAGGTTCCCGGACCATTGCAGCAATATAAAGAAAAGCGGAAGTACGATTGAAATAAGTGCGAAACATTTATTATTTAATATCCTGTC
>JAPLHL010000345.1 GCA_026389655.1 Chloroflexota bacterium | reverse complement strand
AACAGTATCAAGTTTGGATAAGAATGCGACATATTTAGTCTACAGCCACTGGACGGGTGCCCCGCTATCAGCCGCCGAACTGCTTAAGGACGCAGGTTTCAAGAATGTGTACGCCCTCAAGGGCAATTTCGGCGCCTGGGTGGATTCGGGTTACCCGGTAGAAGAATAAGATGTCCTATTTACCTCCCTGCATAGAATATGGTGTGGCGAAGCCGGCGCGCGGTATCGATGGCTTTGGCAGTGATGCCGCCTCCGCCGCTTCGAGATGCCTGCTGACCAGTCTGTCTGAATACGGTTGGTCTGATTCCCCCATGGTGGCGGGGACTGCCTGCTTGTGCCCGGCCTGGATAAGCAGGGCGGTGAAGAAAAGGCCCACTGCTGAACCGATGAACGGCATGATGAACTTCAGCAAGTGGATATTGAGCGCAGCGTCAGCCTGTACCCCTATCCAGAAGCATATGCCCATGCATATCGGCATGATAACGAAAAGTACCAGGAGGAACTTGTACACGAATTCCAGGACGCCGATTTTTATGGTGGCTAATCGCTTAAACATTGCCCAGCACCCAGGTCAGTATTGAGAAGGCCACTATGACACCGGTAAGGATAGCTACAGCTATGAATGTAGATACCAGCCCAACAGTCCAACCTTCACTTTCCATGAAAAACCTCCAAATTATTATTTTAGCGGTTCCCGGGCTGCTCGCTCTAAACTGCAAGCCCGGGACCCTTGGGCTACTCTATCATATACATTAAAAATATCCTTATTGTGGTTGGGCGGGAACTTGTTCCCGCAAGTACTTTAGGCAAATATCCGGATAGTGCATTGCAAGTCCTTGAAGGAAGCGTCTCCCCGGTTTCTTATCACCGGTCAGTACAAGACACAGCATTGAAGGGGAGATACCAAGTTTCGTGGCCAACCTGGCATTCGTCAGCTTTTCTTGCTGCATTATCCTGTAAAGCTCAGACTGTAGTTTCATATTTACTATAATAAACAGAAAATTTACTAAAATCAATACTTTTTTAATGGATTTAGGCATGATTAATAAAATTATTTACCATGGTAAATTGAATATCGATCACGAGGTCAGGAGGATAAGATGTTAGGGGATTTCGTAAAAGAGACACGATCTAAACGTGGGCTTTCGCAGGCGGAACTGGCTAAACTGGCAGACCTGTCAGCTTCATTTATTTGCCGTATTGAAAAAAGTGACTATAAATCGGTTACTGTGGCATCACTGAATAAACTTTCCAGGGCCCTGAAAATACCCATCAATGACTTAAGTAATTTCCTGCTGGACAAGGGGCAAAAAGATGATTTGCTAAAGAAAACTCCTTATGAGATAATAAATGAACTTTCCCTTTCATTACCGGCAATAGTACCCGTATACCCGGATCTTAACAGTAAGCAAATTCTTGAATACGCCTTTGTACCGAGGGAGTTGGTATTAAATGGGGGCAGAGAGATGAAGCTAATAGGTATAAAGTCCAGAGGCCTGGCGTACGATGATGTTGTTCACGACGGGGATGTTATTATCTGCGGTAAAGACATCCCTCCTTCTCCAGGGGATCTGTGCCTGAAGATGGACGGCGATCAAATGGTCATAGCGCCTTATAAAAAGAAAGATGACTATTTTGCCGTAATTATCCAGGTTGTGCGTGTAGTAAAACAACTGAACTAAGTCGATGTTGCCTTAGCTCATTTGTTCTAGAGACGTGTTCAGTATAACCTTGGCTGCCTTCTATTGAGTATGTTTAAGAAAGGGATGATTGTATGGATATCGTGGCTGCCAGGACACTGAATTACCTGTACATTTATCTTGATATCATTTGGCTGGTCGTCTATGCCCTGATCCTGGTACATCGAAAACGCTATATGGCCCTAATCGTCGGCGCCATCGGTGGCGTTATTTACTTCGCAGTGGACTATGGTATTTTCTATGCCATTTTGGGAACAAGAGAAGTAACAGGCATTGATACTTTTTGGTTCCTTTTATGGCTGAGCGTAAGCTATGGATTTACAAACTTTGCCTGGATCTGGCTTCTATTGGATCGTGATGGAAAAGGGGTGGAGTGGAGCGTACTGACAATTATGGGTTGGGTCGCGGTGGCGCTGTTAAGTCAGAACTTCGGGACCTATTTCCCGCAGATATCGATTCAACGTGGAACATCTGGCTACCACGGGATAATGGCGTTGATTTTAGCAGCGGGCTACCTTTATCTTATTGTTCATAACCTTGGGGCAACAAGAGAAGGGAAAGTAAATATATTAATGCTGATGGCAATAGGAATAGGCGTTCAATTAAGCTGGGAGGCGGTTTTGCTGCTAACAGGGATTCGTCCGGCAGGCATTAGGCCGCTGATTATAAATTCACTAATTGAGACAAACATGGGCATGCCTTTCCTTTATTTAATACACAAAGCTATCTCTAAACGCTTTCAAGAGGATCTTACCCGGAATAGGCCCATGGACAAGTGTCACGATGATCTCCTGATAGCTTAAGGCAGAGCTCTATCTGCATGCCGGAATACATTTATGACAGATACAGACAGCGGTATGCTGTGGAAGTTCAGGAGGACAGCGATTACGTTTTGAACTGACAAACGCAACCCCAGTTGCTTGAATGTACTGGGGCAGTACCTATTTCATGAAAAATATTACGCCGGAAAATAAATCCACTGTCGTTAAAGCCTGATTTGTTCCTATGTAGAGCTGGCTATAGCTCAGTGAAGGTCCATGGCTGTATCGAGCGCTGCCGGCAGCGTCCTCTGTATCGTGACTGTGGAACCTATGGCAGGTTTCACCTGTAGACTGAAGGTATCATTGGTTGCCAGTTGGCTGGATAAGGTATTTCCGGTTCCCAGGTCATCCAGGTCAATGCCAATTTCAATTTGTTCGCCGGTTTCCAGCAGATTATTACCATCGTTGGCGCCCATCATGGTCCCGGTCCATTTAATATTGCTAAAGTAGTCATTCTTGGTTGCCAGGCTTATCACACACTTGTTTTGTGCGCTTGACGTGCCATTGCAGGGAGTCATATCGATGGGGTTGCCTGCTATAGCATTCTTTAGATTAAAGAATGCTTTTTTGACATAAGTAGTGTTATTGTCACAAACTGCTGTTACCGAACCTGAAAGCTCAAAGTTGCTTTTAGCTTCGTTTAGGCCAGCGTATACGGTCTCTTTACCTCTTTCTGCGGAGAAGAGGCCGGCGCTTAATATCGCGTAACCGAAAACGGCGGCAACTGTAACAAAAGCTATCAGTATTATCGCTGTTTCCAGCCCGGTCATGCCCCTTTCATTCTTAAAAATATTAAAAATAATTCTCCATGACCTGCTAACCATAGAAACTCCTCGTATTTAGCTGTCATGTTCATTATATCCAAACTGCAAACACGTGCAACGACCAAATGGGCAACAATCTATGAGCCAAATGTCTCACTCTGGAATAAAACGGCTTCTTGGAAGGCTGATATTGAGGATGCAAGGTATTAGGACTAGTGCAAATCCATAAGACTTTCAATTGCGGGAGGTAACGTTCTTTGAACTGTGATTGTTGATCCGATAGATGGCTTTACCTGAATATTGAAGTAATCATTCGAAGTCATATTTTCGGAAAGCATCTGGCCGTAGCCGAGGTCATTTAAATCGATGGTAACCTCGAATTGCTCTCCTATTTCAAGGAGGTTATCGCCATCGTTGGAGCCAATGGCTTCCCAGGTCCATTTCACATTACTAATATAATTGTTATGGGTGGTCAGGCTGATCACGCACTTGTTAGTTGCATTTTTAGCGCCATCGCAAGGAGTCATATCTATGGGATTGCCGGCCACGGCATTTTTCACGGAAAACAATATTTCGTTGACCGATGAGGTTTCGGGATGATCGGCTGCTATCACCGATCCGGAGAGCTCCAGGTTACTTTTGGCTCCACTGAGAGCTGAATGGAGTGTCTCCTTTTCTCTGTCAGCGGCGAAGATCCCTGCGCTGAGGACTGCATAGCTAAAAACGGCGGCTACTGTAACAAAGGCAATCAGGATAATGGCTATTTCCAGTCCTGCCATGCCGTTCTCGTCTTTGCCCATGGAAGATATAATTTTCGTGCAATTTCGATAACTAATCATTTGCTTGTAGGGAACTGCGCTTAATTATGTCTATGAAAGGGATGAGCGTTTAGTCAAAAGGGCACAGAATTTTCCTCGTTGAAAATTGGTTAAGAAAAAGCCACTGCATTCAGGAGGGGATGCAGTGGCTTTGCCGAGTATCTTAACTTAGTGCAGGTCCATTATTGGCGCCAAACCAGCGGGCAATGTCCGCTGGATAGTGATGGTTGAACCGAGTGACGGTTTAACCTGGAAGTTGAATTCATCATTGCAGGTCAGGTTTTCCGTTAATACTTTGCCATCTCCTAGGTCATTAAGGTCCATTGTAATTTCAAATTGCTCACCGGATTCAAGCAGATTATCATCATCTGCGCGGCCTATGGCCTCTTTAGTCCATTTTACATTATTAAAGTAGTCAGTTGCGGTAAGCAGACTGATTACGCACTTATTCTCTGCCGCAGCTGTGCCGTCGCAAGGCGTTAAGTCAATCGGGGTCCCGGCGATCGCATTCCTGAGCGTGAATTTTATTTGGGTGATAGAATTTGATACATTGTCGGCCAATGCTACGACCGAGCCGGAAATTTCCAGGTTACTTTTTGCTTCGGCCAGGCCTGCATACACAGTTTCCTTGCCCCTTTCAGCCGAGAAAAGGCCGGCGCTTAACACTGCGTAGCTGAAAACTGCAGCCACAGTAACAAATGCAATCAGGATTATTGCTGTTTCCAGGCCTGTCATACCTCGCTGGTCTTTATGCAGGCCGGATATTGTTGTTCTCATTAATTTCCTATACATTTACGTCTCCTTCGGTTATCCGCATACTCTTCCTTGTAATAACCTTATGAAAATTATAACTCGCCACACCTTTATTTCAATGACTAATCAGTCCTGATTTGCCCCGGTACTTAAGTCCTAACAGTTTCACCGTCCTC
>JAPLHL010000280.1 GCA_026389655.1 Chloroflexota bacterium | reverse complement strand
ATCCCATCTAGAAAGGTCTTATTATCCATCCAATGGTTTACATTCACTACCTCATGAAACATGAGAGGGACGGAAGCAAAACCACCCCCAAATGCAAATAGGTCAATGCGCACCATAAGAGCAGCTAGGTCAAAAAGATTCCTGTCGGTAAAAAATAGAACTATAAGTCCCGCCATGGAAGCCGCAATGATAATCAGCACCGGTCGATAGGTAGAGTATCGTATACCCGATGATATGGCAGAAGGTGTCGTCTGCTTCAGAAAAAGCAAAATACCAGCAATTGCGGCAAATAGAATTACCAGAAGAGGATTAATCCCAAATCCGAACAGGATGCCGGATGCAACAGCGACAACCGCACCTTTCCAGTTCTTAATAGATGCCCTGCCGAAATTAATTGCTGCATTGGCAACAATGGAGACGATAATGGCCTGCAACCCGTTAAACGCCGATATTACCGCCGGCAAATCCTTGGTTTGCACATAAAGGGCGGATAACACCGTCATGATTAAAAAGGACGGCAGACCAAAACCTATGAAACTAACCGCAGCCCCTGACACACCCCGCAGCTTTAAACCTACATAGGAGGAAGCTTGAATGGCTGTAGCTCCTGGCACCATCTGGCATAAAGCTACCCCATCGCGGAATGATGCATCATCCATCCATTTCTTCTGCTCGACGGCCATTCTGCGGATATAGACTATCATGGCAGGCCCGCCAAATTCTGTGGCCCCGAGCCGAAGGAAAGACAGGAATAATCTGGGGAGCGAGGGAGTATTGTCAAAAATACTCGGAATTATGCTTATCCTCGTTTTAGCTGGCATTCGCCTCCATTATTTGACAGAGTCCTGATATTATACATACAATAATAATGAGCATATGCTCATTATTAACGGAATAATTATTAATGTCAAGACCAGTTAAATGCCGTAGAGTGTGTTTCCTGCCAGGAGTGACTTATTTCAAACCTGCTGGAATTCCGATGCGATTTCTATCTGAGGTCTGCCTTTCCTTGGAGGAAGCGGAGTCGATCAGATTAAAGGAATTGGAGAACTTGGAGCAGAAGCAATGTGCTGAGCATATGAATATATCACGCCCCACATTTCAAAGAATACTAGCATCAGCACGGAAAAAAGTGGCGGATGCACTACTTAACGGGAAGGCTATAAGAATAGCTGGCGGCAATTACGGCGACGTGGCACTGCATCTTATATGTCCAAATGGTCATGAGTGGGATGTACATTGGACTTCTCCTGCAGATCCCGTACCTCTGTGTCCAATATGTAAAATGCCGCCAATTGATTCCTCTTTGCCACGATGCTGGAGATCGGATAGACAGACATGCTGTCATGACAAAATAGATAATAGAAAAACTTAAAATAAAAGGAGAAAAAGAATGAAAAATGGAAGAATAGCAATTCCATCTGTGGGCAAAGGTGGATTGGATGGTCAAAGGTCGCAACACTTCGGGCATTGCGATGCATTTACCATAGTTGATGTTAAAAATGGAGAAATCAGCAATGTGACTGTTATCAATAATCAAGAACATCAAGAAGGTGGGTGTCTGGTTCCTGTCCGTACCCTGTCAAATCATAAAGTGAACGCGCTGGTTGTAAGCGGAATTGGTTTGCGTCCACTGACGGCATTCAACGAAGTTGGCATTGATGTGTACCATGATGCAACACGTTCTGATATTAAACCGGTTGTTGAAAGCCTGATTACAGGGAATTTATCAATCATATCGAAGGATCAAACTTGTGGTGGTGGTGAATGCCACCAGTAAAGGGGACTTTTCGCTGAAACCTTAACCCAATGGTTTTTATTATGGCTGATAATATATGCCTATGTTCGTTCATTGGGGACCGCCCTGGAAGATTAAAATAAGAGAGGGGCGACAGTATTTAAGCCGATTCCCAGTTAATATACGGCACCTTAATGTCCGTCATAGCATTAACAATCAACTCTACCAAACCGCCGTACTGAATGCCGCATTTATCCCGAACGCCATAGTAATTGAACAGCTCTCTGATTTGCCCCTTGCAATTAGAACAGGGCGCACACACGTATTTATGTATGTCCGGCGCAATCACGTCTTGAAATGCGTTTATAATTTGCCTTAACTTCATTCTGCCTGCCACTGCTGATCTCCAATCAGAGAAGTTGTATGAGTCCATAATGGCAAAACCGCTTCCACCTCCGCAGCAGTAGTTGTCAACACCATGGGGCTCCATCTCACGA
Source organism: Chloroflexota bacterium (assembly GCA_026389655.1). Taxonomy (GTDB): domain Bacteria; phylum Chloroflexota; class Dehalococcoidia; order GIF9; family UBA5629; genus JAFGLP01. Next base: position 1,962 of record JAPLHL010000280.1, on the reverse strand, counting down.
AAACCCGGACATATCTTTCGAAGTATTCGGCGCTGCGGCTCCACTATGCCGCTCAATCTCACAAGATTACACGGATCATGTAAAGTTACCGGGAAACTGTTGCGGGAGGGATCCAGCTTAAGTTTATCGTTACATACCAGGTCTTCCAGGATAGGAATGGCGCTTTCACGTGGAATATTAAGATCGCCGCTGAACAATCGGTCACCGATGACAAGCATCGCCTTGCTGGCATGGCCGCATTCGCCAACTACTATTCTTTTTACCCCAAGGTCCCTGGCGGTCTGCATATGCCGCAGGGCAATTCGTGAAAATTGAACGTCGTCATACCATACGCCGTAATTGACGGCGTCATAGCCCATCATTTTGCTGGAAAGCGTCCAGTCCAACCCTGCAGCTTCAAAAATAATAGCGAAAGCAGCAACGTTTTCAGGCCAGGCTATAAATTCACCTGCGTTGTGCATCAGCAGGATGTCGGCGCCCTGCTTATCTATCGGAAGCTTGATGGATTTGCCGGTCTTGTCTTCGATTTCTCCTTCGATAAACGCAACGAAGCTCTGAAATGCCTTTGGGGTGGTCCCTGTACTGGAACCGGTTTGCAGTTGCTTTACAGTACCGCTCTCGTGTATCTCTTTGGGAGCTATACCCAATTCCTGGCTGAAGAGTTTTCGTATCTCGTGCGTTATGAGACCGTTATCAACACCAATAGGACATGACTGAGCACAGCGGCGGCAAAGATTACACCTGTACGCCAGTTCAGCGAGCCTCGATACCGCCGTGTAATTTAAATTAATATCACTGCCCGTGAACCTGGATAGCAACTTACCTTCTTTTTTAATGTATTTGCGTATGATCTTGCGCAGTACTTCTGCCCTGTAAGTTGGCCTGTAGATTTCCTGCTTACCACTCTCCGTGTAAATGTGACAGGCATCGCTGCAGTTTTGGCATTTGGCGCAGTTCTCCAGCGACAACATAAGCGGCTGTAGGAAAGTCCAGTTATCTTCCTTCTTAAGAAGCTTTGTCAAACCTGAAAGGAACTTGCTTACGAATGCCTCTTCCTCTTCTTTGTTTTTCGGCCAGACCAGGCCAATAGCTGATACACCGTCAAGAGACGCATCTATCTTCTGACGCTGCTCAGCAGTCATCTGCTTCATCTTTGGCTGACTCTGGCTGTCATTGTATGGATACGGCAGTGGCACGAGTTCCTCGGGGGTAAGCTCGACCAATTGCATCGAGGGTTCGGCAATATCCTTTAAAGAAATCTTCTTTTTCATTTACTTGCTATCCGCTCTGTCCCCTTTACCTGTGCCCGAAGCCTGCTCTGACCACGTTTTACCTTGCTGAATATGCGGGCCGGACCAGCTTTCCCTCTGTGTTAAAAGTTCACTGACCTCCCGGGAGAGCTTGCTGCCCTTTGAATTTGGCTCATCATCCCAGCGCACTTTGTGATATGTAAAATATTTAGCTACATAGTGCAGCATACGCGTGAATGGCATGTAAGCCAAAAACAGCGATAACAGCAATAAGAAAGTAATAAAAATGGGACCGGCTGCTGCTGCCTTCAAAGTAAAAAGGCCCTGCATATAGTCACGGGCCAATCCAAATGTGGGATCTTCGAAAATCCATGCGGCCAGGCCGGTTGCAAAGATAATTAAAATACATACCAAATTGAAATAATCGATTGGATCTGTGTATGTTTTGAGATCTTCGTCTACCAATCTTTTTATTAGCAGTCCTGCTGTGCCAAAGACGCCCAAAGCGAATGCAATAACACCTGCAATTAATGTTAGGTAGCAGACAATCCCAATGCCCACATTTGTAGAGGCGAAAGTAACTGGAACGCCGTATATTGATAAGATCGCACCCACTGCAAGAAGCACCGCCCAGGTTAGCAGCAGGAAAAGCCCGATATGGAAAGGATAAACGAAATACCAGAACCCCCGTTTGTTCTTGAAATACTCTTTG
>JAPLHL010000540.1 GCA_026389655.1 Chloroflexota bacterium | reverse complement strand
CCCGTAACGGCTCACCCTTCCATAGGTCGGCTTCAGTCCTACAACTCCGCAGAATCCTGCCGGCTGTCGGATACTTCCGCCTGTGTCAGATCCCAATGCATACATTGCTTCATCTATAGCTGTGGCCGCCGCGGAACCTCCGCTGCTTCCACCGGGTACACAATCGAGGTTCCAGGGATTATGCGTAACAAAGAAAGCCGAATTCTCGGTAGATGAGCCCATGGCGAATTCATCCATATTGGTTTTGCCCAGGATTACATAACCGGCGGCTTTGAGTTTCTCAATTACACATGCATCGTAGGGTGGAACAAAATTCTCAAGCATCTTGGAGGAACAGGTAGTGCGTATACCTTTTGTACAGACAACGTCCTTGATCAAAGCCGGCACGCCGGTTAGCGGTTTGATATTGCCTTTGGCGATGGCCTGGTCAGCGGCCCTGGCGTCCTTCAGTGCCTGCTCGTCAGTCACGGTCATGCAGGCGTGTACCTTGTCCTCTACCTTATGCAGGTGTTTCAGCGTAGCTTCAGTTAGCTCCACCGAAGAAATTTTCTTCTCTTTAAGAAGCTTATGCGCTTCGTGTATTGTCAGTTCGTTCAAAGGATTCATTTGCTACTCCAGGACGGCATTGACTTTAAAAGAATTTCCTTCTCTTGCGGGGGCGTTGGCCAGCACTTCGGTCACAGGAAGCGAGGGATGCGGCTCGTCCGGCCTGTACACGTTTACCAGGCTTACAGATTGTGATGTAGGCGGCAAGCCGGTTGTATCAATCTGCTCTAGTGCTTCGAAGTTCACCATTATGTCGGATAGCTGGTTCCTGAACTTCTCCACTTCCTCATCGCTCAATCCCAATCTTGCCAGCAAAGCTATATGCCTGACTTCCTCTGCGGTTAATTTCATATTCTTAGTCCTGTTTATGGATTTATCCCTGCGCTTAAATTAGCTTTGACATTATATCACAAAGGGCTGCTGATCCACTCTGAGCGTTATTTGAGCGCATTCAAAGCACGATGCTATAATCTTAGTCGTGTTCAGAAGGATATGTGTGAGTTATGTTTAAAAAACTGGAAGCGCAGCAAAAGCGCTATGAAGAATTAAACGAGCTTGTAAGCCAGCCCGAGGTTTACAATGATTTTCAGCGTGTGCAAACGTTGTCACAGGAACGTGCTGCCCTTGAAACAACGGTAAATAAGTATAAACAGTATAAAAACGTCTCGAAGTCAATTGAGGATACGCAGGCCATGATTGACCATGGTCTTGACCAGGATATGCTTGCCATGGCCAGGGACGAGTTGAATGAGTTGAAAACAACGCAGGAAAGGATTGTTGAAGAATTGCGGATCAGTCTTATACCGAGGGATGAAAATGAAGATAAAGACGCAATTGTGGAAATAAGGGCCGGTACCGGGGGGGATGAAGCGGCCTTATTTGCGGCGGACTTGTACCGCATGTATTTTCGCTATGCCCAGACAAAGAATTGGCCGATCGAGATTATAGACTCCAATCAGAATGAATCAGGCGGTTTTAAAGAGGTAATATTTGAGGTAAAAGGCAAGGGTGCATACGGGCATCTGAATTATGAGAGGGGGGTGCACCGTGTGCAGCGTGTTCCGGTCACCGAGGCCTCGGGACGTGTACATACATCGACAGCAACGGTAGCTGTGCTTCCTGAAGTCGAAGATATTGACGTCCAGATAAACCAGGAAGATCTCAGGATTGATATATTCCGTAGTGGCGGTGCTGGCGGGCAAAATGTTAATAAGCTCAGTACGGCTGTGCGTATAACCCACATACCCACCGGCATTGTTGCTGTTTGCCAGGATGAAAGGTCGCAGTTGCGCAACAAACTTAAGGCAATGGCAGTGCTTAGGTCAAGGTTGTACGATATTGAGCAGAGAAAGCAGCAGGACGAGGTCACGGAAGAACGCAGGTCACAGATAGGCAGTGGTGAAAGGTCGGAAAAAATACGCACATATAATTTTCCGCAGGACAGGCTGACTGATCACAGGATAAATCTGTCGCTGCATGGGTTGCCAAAGATAATGGATGGAGACCTGGATAAATTGATCGACACTCTTGCTACCGAAGACCAGGCCCGCCGGCTTCAGGAAGCCAAACTGTGACGGCCGATGAAGCGCTTCGTAAGTACACATCAATTTTAAAACAACACGGCCTGGATGAGGTGGCGGAGGATGCCAAAATACTGCTTTGCAGTGTATTGGGCCTGAGTATTTCACAGTTATTTGCCCGGCCCGATCGCGCCCTGTCTGATGAAGAATTGCACAGGATGGAAGGGCTTATAGGCAAACGCATCGACCGGGTACCGACAGCCTACCTGGTAAACAGCCGTCAGTTCTACGGGATGGATTTCTATGTTGATAACAGGGTGCTCATCCCGCGGCCGGAGACAGAAGTGCTGGTAGAAGAGGCAATCAAATTCGGTCAGGAGTGGCGCAAGAAAAACCAGGGCGTAATGAATATTGCTGATGTGGGGACTGGGTCTGGAGCAATCGCTGTTGCCCTGGCGG
>JAPLHL010000348.1 GCA_026389655.1 Chloroflexota bacterium | reverse complement strand
ATATGGCTGCTTATTCTTGAAGATGTCCGCCAGGTTATTGTTCTGGCAATAAACTTGTTTCCTCAATACAGGAGTCCCAGGATAGCCTCCAAAAATGCCCGCATTGTTAAATGCCTTGCCCGGTCCACCATCGGTCAGCTGTATATTATTGCTGTTCCAGGCCATGACAATTGAATGAAAGGCGTTGCCGCCGCGGTACTTACCAAGGCCTCCCGAATCCGGTGTGATACGCCTTCCCAGGTAAATCATGGGGAAGGCAAGCTCCCAGATCTCCATATTGCCCATATCAGACTCGGGGTTCCACATGGCATACCCGGTATCAATTCCATCCATAATACCCCTGGCGCCCGACCCGGATGCCGATAGTTCAAAGTTGATGCCTCCAAGCGGCTTTCCATACTGGTCCGTCCCGCCCCATTGAATAAGCCCGGTTATCCCATACCCTGCCAGGATCTCCTCAACGAAGCCCCGGGAGAAAAATGACCTGGCAATACAGCGGAAAACAGCGTTATATGTAACCATCAGCGGGCCCCATGTAGCAGAGAGTGAAACATAAGGCCAGTCAGGATTCGCCCATGACCCATAGGGATAATGCTGCTCAGTAGCGTAATAGGCGCCGTCATTGACCTTTCCATCGTACGCAAGCATCTGGGTCGCTGCCACCCAGAGCCCGGCCTGCATGGCCGGTAACGAACTGTTCCCGGGATCGTAGCTCCATTTATTGGCGCCGCTCATGTCCAGTTTGAACAGGCCATCGGAACCTATGGTGAGCTCGGTAGGAGCATGCATCATTTTCCAGAGACCCGGCAGAAAAGCCGACATGTCCTTGTCGTAGAAAGAGGCCGCGCGATAACGGCCGGGAAATAACCTCTCCCTGACCCTCGCTTTGAAAACCAGCCTTCCTTCTTCGATTATCTCCCTGATGAACTTCTTGTAGTAGTCGACACCGAAGTCATCGATAATCGCTTTCAATTGGTCCCTGATAATCTGGCAGCCGGCCAGCCTTGCCTTTTCATCCAGGTGCCAGTACGTCGAACCCCGTAAATTACGATCACAACGTATCTGGTAGGTGCGATACAGCTTGTCATTCTCTCCAACCTTCTCGCAGCTGAAGTACAACCCATCCCCAAACCGGTTGGTAGTGGTCACGGGTATGCCGCCGGCATCAATACCGCCGATCTCCATGACATGCGTCACAGATCCAACCCAGGCGATCAGTTCTCCCTTATAGAATATGGGGATAATGCTCTGTACATCAGATGTATGGGCGTCTCCAATCAGAGCATCATTGTTGGTGAATATGTCACCTTCCTTGAGGCCCACCTCTTCCTCGTAATTGTTATCAATCATCCACTTTATGGCTTCACTCATAGTGTGCACATGCACGATAATGCCCGTGGACAGGGCCAGAGAGTCCCCTTCCGGGGAATACAACGTGAAACAAAGCTCTCCAAGCTCACGCACGATTGGCGAAGCTGAGATATGCAGGGCCGTTTCCCTGGCCCCTACGACCGGTCCCCTGATGCGGGAAAACAGGCGTTCAAATTTGAGCGGGTCGCTTTCTTTCACAGGAAGCTTTTTCAGCCCCATATAATTGCCCGTTTCTTTAAACTGGGCCCTACTTTCGCCCAGCATTTCCTTAAGCGTTTTCTTATTCCAGCCAATTCCCATAGTAGTGCTCCTTTCTATTTCTCTAACCAGAATATCTGGTATCCGTCAAGCCTGGCATGGTACTCCGGGGGTACAACAAATGTGGTAGCGGGATGTTCGATAATTGCAGGCCCTTCTACTATGTTGCCGGGTAACAGGTTATCCATTTCCCAGGTATCGAACGGCTTCCAATGGCCCTTCCAATAAACATCACGTTTTGTCTTAAAGGCATCCTTTGCAGGTTTGGATTTTTGGATCTTGCGTTTGACAAGCTTCGGTTTCATAGTGCTCACGGAAGCTAACAATACAACTTCAGTAGCTTGATAGCCACCTTCAACAAACTTGGCCGCCCTGGCATACACTTTTTCATACAGGTCCTCGAAGTTACTAATAAGGTCATCAATTTGCCCTGGCTCTGTAATACTTAAACTGGGGGAGGTTACTTCCAGCGCGTCCAGCTGACCGGTATACATCATGCGCAGATAAGGCTTGTAAATAACCTCATCTTCCCGAAAACCCTCGGCTGTAAGCTCTTTGACTGCCCGGTCCTTCAAGTCCTGCCAGACACCCGTCAACACTCCGCCGAGATATTGTTTGGTAGGAGCGTCCGCGCCCGGAGGGATTACAAATAGCAGGCTCTTATCGTAGCGGTGAGTATAGTCAGCACAGGTGCATCCGAAGGCAGAAAATGCCGGCGCCCACGACGGGACCATAATTCCTCTGAAATTTAGCCCGCTTGAGTAATTGGCAATATGCATTGGTCCGGCGCCGCCGTATCCCGAGAGGTAATATTCCATGGTTTCGAAACCGCGTCCCAGTACCATGGCATGCAGATGGTCCCTCATCTGGCTCTCAACCAGGTCAATCATACCTGCTGCAGTCTCGTAAACATCAAGTTTAATTTGATCTGCTACTTTCTCTTTAAGTACCTTAAAAGCCAGGTCCTTGTAAAGCTTGACTGCGCCGCCAAGGTAGTAATCCGGATTAATAATCCCGGTAATTACGTCGCAATCAGTTATACATGGGTTATCAGTCTGCTTCCCATAACATACCGGCCCGGGATCAGAGCCATTGCTTTCCGGACCGAGATCGATACGCTTGCTGATGGGATCAACTTTAATAATGGTGCCTGTACCGGCGCCAATGGAGTCAACCACAACCATCGGTAAATTGAGTTTAAACCTGGCCAGGTCAGGTTCGGGATTAATAGCGAATGTACCGGCCGTGATTAGCCCAACATCAAAGCTGGTCCCGCCCATATCGGTGCAAATTATGTTATCGAGCCCCAGCACACTGCCCACATATTTACTGCCGATGATGCCCCCAATGGGACCCGACACCAGCGACTGAAAGGCTTTGGCTGTCCTGATGCTGACTATGCCTCCATGTGCAGTCATGATTTGTAGCTGTTTTTTAAAACCTTTCAGCTTCATTTTGTCTTCTATGGCCATCAGGTGTTTACGCGCAGGGTCGGCGGCATATGCCTCGATTACGGTCCCATTGAGCCTGGAAGCCTCTCTCCAAACCGGTTGTATGTTACTGGAGATATAAATCGGTATGACCTTGCCAACCTTCTGCATCACCTGTTTGGCTATCTCGCCGGCCTCGACCTCGTGGCTGGGATTAACATATGAGCTTACAAAACATATGCAGATTGACTGCACGTTTTCTTTGAGAAGGTATTCAACACTTTCACGGACTTCATGATCATAAAGAGGTATAACTTCAGCGCCGAACAGGTCAATCCTTTCTCCGATTCCCCTTATCCATTTCTTAGGTATAAGCGGTGGATTGTGGACATGCGTAACA
>JAPLHL010000058.1 GCA_026389655.1 Chloroflexota bacterium | reverse complement strand
ATCGAAAAAGTCAGCAATAACTGCCTGTATGCGTAAGCTTCTCATCATATTAAATGCCATCGTAAGAACGGGATTGCCATGGAGTTACACGTCACTTCAAAACAGTCCTGAAAATTAATAATTAAGACAGTTGCTACGAAGGACAACAAGGCCAGCAGATCACCACGTCACCCTTCGGTCTCCTCGTGATGACATTGTGTTGAGGGAGAGGGCAGGGAGAGGGCAACTTGTCACATCATGCTTAAACAGCTATATTGGTATGTACTTAAAGCCATGAGGGTGGAGAATAATGAAAAATTTGACGGTTGGTAAAATCAGGGGACTCCAGCAGATATCCAGGAGGTCCGGGGTCTTCATCATGTGCGCCATGGACCACAGGTCCGGGCTTATATCCATGATGGAAGACGCAAAGCATGAAGTGCCCGATTACACTGAGATCGTCGAGATGAAATATGACATGTGCTCCGCCATAGGCCATCACGCCAGCGGCATACTGCTCGACCCCGAGTACGGCGCAGCCCAGTGCCTGACCAGCAACGCCCTCAGCGGCCGCACAGGCCTGCTGGTCAGCGTAGAGGCCACCGGCTATGAGCCCGACCCTCGTGGGCGCATTACCACCCTGCTGAAAGACTGGGGCGTAGAGAAGATCAAGCGCATGGGCGCCTCGGCGGTAAAGATATTGCTTTACTACCGCCCTGATATCAGGAGGCTGGCCGATAAACAGCTCAAGCTCATCGCCAAGGTGGCAGACGAGTGCATTAAATACGACATACCCTTCCTGGTGGAGCCCAAGACCTACCGGGTTGAAGGTGAGAAAATGGACACCGCCGAGTTTGCAGAAAAGTTGCCCGAAATGGTGATAGGGACGGCCAGGCAGATCACGGAGTTGCCGGTCGACGTGCTTAAGGCCGAGTTCCCGGCGGACACGAAATATGAGAAAGATGTAAAAAAGCTTACCGAATATTGCCGCCGTCTTGACGAAGCTTCCCGCATCCCCTGGGTTATACTCAGCGCCGGCGTCGATTTTGAAACATTCAGGGACCAGGTCACCATTGCTTGCAGGGCCGGGGCGTCGGGTTTCCTGGGTGGACGGGCCATCTGGCAGGAAGCCATGGATCTTGCAAACCGGGAGGAAAGGGTCAAATTTTTCAAGACCGTAGCAGTCAAGAGGCTGCAGGAGTTGGCGGAGATCGCCGAAAAGAACGGCCGTCCCTGGCATGAAAAGTTTGGCTTAAGGGGGGCTAAGTTGTCGGACATCAGCCAGGACTGGTACAGCCGCTACTAATCAATATATGATGAATGAATGTGTGCCGGCCGTTGCGCCGCGCAAGACTAAAATAATCTGCACCATAGGGCCCAGCAGCATTTCCCCTGCGATGGTAAATCAGCTTATCGTCTCCGGGATGAATGTTGCGCGCATCAACGCGTCGCATGGCACAATCGAAGAGCATGGCGAATACGTGGCGACTCTGCGCGCTGAAGCTGATAAACTCAAAGCCCCGCTGGCCATACTGCTCGATCTGCCCGGTCCCAAGGACCGCACCGGCAAGGTCAAGAAAGGCGGCGTCAAGTTAAAAGAAGGCGCAGAGTTCATCCTGACCACGCGCGATATCCTGGGAGATGAAAACCAGGTATCGGTTGACCTGCCCGAGCTGCCGCACCATGTAAAGCTCGGCCAGGAGATATTCCTCGATGATGGCCTGATCAAGCTGGAAGTCACATCCATCACCCACCGTGACGTGAATTGCAGGGTAATCATAGGCGGCAGACTGTTCGACAACAAGGGCGTCACCGTTCCCGGCGTAACCTGGGACGTCGATTCTGTAACTGAAGAAGACTGGAAGAGCCTGGATTTCGCAGTCAAGCAGGGGATCGACTTTGTAGGACTGTCCTTTGTCAGCAAGGCCGCAGATGTTATTGAAGTGAAGAAATTCCTGCAGAAAAATAACTCCCCGGCCCAGATTATCGCCAAGATCGAGCGCACTGAAGCGCTGAATAATTTTGACGCCATACTGAAGGCAGCGGACGGAGTGATGGTCGCCAGGGGTGACCTGGGCGTGCAGATACCCATACAGAAAGTACCTATTGTACAGAAGGAACTCATCCTCAAATGCAACCACGTAGGCAAGCCGGTGATCGTGGCCACGCAGATGCTGGAATCGATGGTTGATTCTCCTCTGCCCACACGTGCCGAAGCCACGGACGTCGCCAATGCCATCTTCGACGGGGCGGATGCCATTATGCTGTCCGAGGAGACGGCCATCGGCCATTACCCTGTTGAGACCGTCAAGATGATGTCGTTGATTGCCCTGGAGGCCGAGGCTGCCCTGCCCTATCATGAGTACCTTGCCAGCCGGGGCAAAGACCTGCAGCCTCTCACGGATGATGCTATCAGCTATGCGGCCTGCCACACGGCGCACCAGCTCGGGGCCAAAGCGATTGTCGCTTATACGGCATCCGGCAGCACGGCACGCCGCGTCTCCAAATACAGGCCTGAGACCCCGATAATTGCGGTCACGGCCAACGAAACAACGAGGCGGCAGCTTTCACTATCCTGGGGTGTTACCGCTTTGAAGATCAGCCAGCCAAAGGTGATACTCAGTATGTTTAAAGCGGCTGCCAGCGCCGTGAAGAAGTGCGGTTTTGCGAAGGCCGGCGACCTGGTCGTTGTAACCGCAGGCATACCCATGGGGAAATCCGGCACCACCAATATGTTAAAAGTCGAGACGATCTAAGTGATAGCCACTGTTACGCTGAACCCTTCGCTGGACAGGCACGTGGCGGTCGACAACCTGGTGCTGGACGATACCAACCGCTGGGTCAGTATGAAGTACCAGCCGGGCGGCAAGGGCATCAATGTTTCCCGTGTCATTTACGAGCTGGGCGGCGATACGAAGGCGTACGGGTTCGTTGGCGGGGTTGACGGCGATGTTTTGAAGAAGCTGTTGAAAGGGCACAAAGTACCCTGCGATTTCACGTCGATACGGAACGATATCCGGAGCAATTTCATAATTACCGACCTCAAGACCCACCGACAGACCCGCATATCGGCGCCGGGCCCCCAGGTCTCCAGTGGGGAGCTCAGGAAATTAGTTGATAAGATCACGGGGATCAAGCCCAAGCCGACGCACATGGTATTTGCGGGCAGCGTTCCGCCGGGTGTGCCGGAAGATATTTACTTCGAACTGATAGTCAGGATGCAGGCCATGAGGATCGTGACGGTGCTCGATTCAGCCGACCAGTGGTTGAGGGAAGGCGTCAGGGCCAAACCGGATATCATCAAGCCCAATGTCAGGGAAGCGCAGGGGCTGATGGGCGTGGAGCTAAAGACCGAAGAGGACGTCATTTACGCCGTCAAGACCATCGTAAGCAGCGGCATCAAGATTGCCTGTATTTCAAGGGGCAGGGAAGGGATGATCATAGCCGATAAAGACCAGATTTATAAGGTTGTGCCTCCCGATGTGCAGGTGCTGAGTACAGTGGGGGCAGGCGATTCCACCGTGGCCGCACTGGTCCTCAAGCTAAGCCAGGGCGGCACGCTGGAAGAAGCCTCCCGCCACGCCGTTGCCGCCGGCACCGCCGCCACGCTCACCGCAGGCACGGAACTCTGTCACAAAGCAGACGTCGAAAGCCTGCTGCCGCAGGTGAAGGTGGAGAGGCTGCTGTTTTAGATGACTTTAACTGATCGCCCAGTACTCTCATAGTGACCCCCAGGCGGGAACGCCGCGGGGAGCGCCAGGAAAAAACCTGCTTAACAGGTCCTCCTGCGTATTGTGTAGACAATACCCAGGATGAGGGCGAACAGGACCAGCGCACCGCTGATGATGAGGATAGTCTCGGGCGTAAATTGGTCCACTGTAAAGCTGCCTGCGTTTGTCCCACCCACGTAGACGCTGTACGTGCCCGGCTCATTACGGCTGACATTGAAGGTGACAGGCGTGCTGCTGCCGCTATTGACCGTGACACCCTGGCTGTTCTCAAGCTCGCCGTTTACATAGACCTTGATGCTGCCGGAACCATTGACTGTGCCTGTGTTGACTACATCGGCTGTCACGGTTATGGGAGTACCGGGTGCAACCCTGGTGGCTGAGAGCGAGGCGCTCCTGACAGAGACGGTGGGCAGGGAGACCGGGCCTTGCGGCGGAGCCGCTGTAAGACCGGGCATGGATGAACCATGTGGAAGTGTGGTGCTTATAGAGTTTTCAGAACTTGTGAAGGTAAAATCGGTTGCACTGGTACCTGTGCCGGCCGGTGTTCTGACGGTGATCCTGCCGGTTGTGCCTGTTCCTGCGATGGCTGTTATTTGTGTGTTCGAATTGACCGTGAAGCTTGTGGCCGCTTTGCCGCCGAACAAGACTGAGGTTGCATCTGTGAAGTTAGTGCCTGTGATTATTACCCTGGTACGGTTGCCGCCTGAGGTTGGTGTAAACGAGGTTATGGTTGGAGTATTTATGATGGCAGGTGACCTCTTGTAGTAAATCTCATGAAAACTAGTCCTGCCGTCGCTCCATACAGCATGCACCGTATTGCCCGAAAGGAAAGCACAGGGGTCCTCACAATCAACCACCGCATCGCTCAGGCAGGTTTCTGGCCCCCAGTTGAGGCCGGCGTCCGTGGACTGCCGGTAATAGATAAGGTCGGTTGTTCCTGTCCTGTCATCGATCCATGCTACA
>JAPLHL010000052.1 GCA_026389655.1 Chloroflexota bacterium | reverse complement strand
CTTCGTAGCAACTGTCTTAATTATTAATTTTCAGGACTGTTTTGAAGTGACGTGTAACTCCATGGCAATCCCGTTCTTACGATGGCATTTAATATGATGAGAAGCTTACGCATACAGGCAGTTATTGCTGACTTTTTCGATTTACCATAGGAGCATAATCGCAAGTAGAATGTTCTAATAACAGGATTATAACGTGTAGCTACCAACGTGCTCATATAGAGCGCTGCACGTACTTTAGATCGCCCACCCCAGACAGTCCTCTTGCCTCTCATCATCCCACTATCACGATTAAATGGTGCAACTCCCACAAGAGCAGCGATTTTATGCCTATTTAGCATACCAAGTTCAGGTAGATCAGCAAGAAGCGTAGCAGATAGTACTGGACCCACCCCTGGTACACTACGCAATAGAGTATCTTTCTCTCTCCAAAGAGGGCTTTGTTTCACTGTACGATCTAACCGATGGTTAATATCATCCAATTGTTGTTGTAACCACTGTATATGTGTCTCAATAAGATTCTTAACGGCCGTACCACCTTTATCAAGACGATTTTTCTCTGCTGTAATCATTTCAATGACCTGACGCCTACGCATCAGTAGCTCTTTGAATTCCTGTGCTTGATCATCAGGTATCGATTTTGGTGACGGCTGAATTGCTGCAGCAAAATGAGCTATAACCCTGGCATCAATACCATCAGTCTTGGCAAGCCTCCCGGTTGCTTTAGCGAAATCCCGTATTTGTCGTGGATTAGCCAGGGTCACAGGTATTCCAGTAGTGCTCAGTGTTGCAACGGCTGGCATTTCATAGCCACCAGTTGCTTCCAGTACTACAATGGCAGGCGTGAGATCCTTCAGGTATATGATAAGATCGCCAATCCCATTGTCGTCATTTGAAAACTTACGGCATGTATTCTGCGGGTATAGAGCCACATCCAATTGTTCTTTTGAGACATCAATTCCAACATAGACTTTTTCTTTTGCCACTTTGATCCTCCTTTTCTACCCATCCTTGCATAATGCGGGTTTGATTAACCCAGGCAACTGTTCGGGATTATGAGAGGCAACTGTTCGGGATTATGAGGAGTGTTAATGCGGTGAACCACGCTACGAAACGGCCTTTAAAGACCCAGGGGCGTAACGGCCTACCGCATATAAACAATCTAGTACTATAATATCTGAAATTCAAGATACAAGGGGCGTTCCTTTAGGTGCGCCCGTAGTTCCGGCTTTCGGGCGGGTTTAAAAACCCGCCCCTACGTTAAACATCGTAAATCATAATTATTGTGCATTTGTTTGGAACAGGGTCCGCCGGATATAAATCTCATGATACAAACGAGTGCGCTGTATCATGAGATGGAGCGTAAAGTGGTATAATTTCAAAAAAATTATGAGTGAGGACTACTATGTCTGAAAACCCGGACCTTTTTCCGCATGATAATTCACTTGAGAGATTGCCCGCGCCTGAAAGAGAAAAGAAGATGGATGAGAAGCTGCAGAAGCTGATCTCCTATGCCTACGAACAGGCGCCAGGCTTTAAGAAACGCATGGACAAGGCCGGCCTCAAACCTTCGGATATCAAGACCATCGGTGACCTGCAAAAACTGCGGGTACTGCGCAAGGATGACCTGATTATGCTGCAAAAGGAAGACCCCCCGTTCGGCGGCTACCTGGCTGTGCCGCTGGGTGACATTGACCATGTCTACCAGTCCCCGGGCCCGATCTACGATCCTCAAAGGAAAACAAAGGGCTTGCCGATGGGACCGGATTTCGGCAAGGGACAGATCGTAATGAATACATGGTCGTATCATATTACCCCGGCAGGACTGCTGGTCGACCGTATGCTTCGGGGTATGGGGTTTACAGTCTTCCCGGCCGGTATCGGCAATACCGAACTGCAAGTGCAGGTAATGCATGACCTTAAAGCCACAGGTTTTGTCGGCACACCTTCCTTCCTGGCCACCCTTATCAAGAAGGCCGAGGAAATGGGTTATGATTTTAAAAAGGACTTTAGTTTGAAGTTCGCCATGGTCTCGGGAGAGATGGGCGGCGAACCCCTGAGAAAAATGTTCACCGAGAAATATGGCATTTTCTGCCTGGGCGGCGACGCCTACGCCACCGCTGACATAGGCAGCATATCCTCTTCATGTGAAAAGAACGTTGGCATGCATGTAAATACCGATGTCATCGTCGAGATAATCGACCCTGTATCCGGCAAGGTGCTTCCGGCAGGCGAGATAGGCGAGATCGTGGTCACACCTTTCGACGAGGTCTATCCCCTGGTACGCTTCGGCACGGGCGATCTCGGAATGCTGGTAACTGAACTATGCGAATGCGGACGCACTACTGCACGCATACCGAAGATCATGGGCAGGAGCGGCGATGCAGTCAGGGTGAGGGCAATGTTCGTGCACCCCAGGCAGACCGACGAGGTCATAGCCAGGTGCCCGGAAATAGCCAATTACCAGCTCATCGTCACCCGTGTTGAAAACAGGGACAATATGCTGCTGCAGGTAGAGCTTGCCAAAGAGCCGAAGGACAAAGAGGCCTGGGCCAAAGCGCTCGAGAAAGATTTCGCCGGCGTTTGCAAGGTAAGGTTCGATAAGATCGAGTACGTGAAAGCAGGGACAATCGACAAGGAAGCTAAGAAGATAGTCGATAAAAGAACGTATTAATTGGGATTTTAACCCCCCACACCCCTGCCCCTCTCCCCCTCGGTGGAGAGGGGTTCTTTTTTGCCGGGAAGGGCTACGCCCTTCTCTCATCCCGCTTGTTTTGAAATCGTAGGGTGCGGGTCTTTAGACCCGCCCGAATTGTCGCCATAGTGCGGGCATGGGTTCGCACCCGGTTTTTCCCTTAGTTGTCATTGTATTAATCGCCGTAAAGGCGCACAATCTTGGCGCCAGGAGGATTGGATATGGGAGCGCTAAACAGGGCAGGCATCAGGTCAATTGTGGTCCAGTCCGTGCTCATCCTCGTGTCCTTCGCCATACTGTTTACTGCAGCCGGCACTATCAACTGGATAAACGGCTGGATCTATTTCGGGCTGGCATGCCTTTCCCAGCTTATAAGCTGGGTTTTACTGGCAAAAGTGAACCCGGAAGTGCTGAACTCCCGCGGCAGTGTCGTCAAGGAAGACACCAAAGGATTCGACAGAATCTGGGTAGTCATGTATCCCGTGCTAACGCTGGTTAACCTTGTTGTGATGGGGTTCGATGCCGTCCGGTTCCACTGGTCGGCCATGCCGATCTGGCTGAGCATCCTGGGTATCGTCCTGTTTATCCCGGCTTTTGTGGTAGCTACATGGGCGATGGCAGTCAATAAGTTCTTCGAATGGACGGCGCGCATACAAGAAGACCGCGGCCATTACGTATGCAAGGACGGCCCGTACCGGTTCATAAGGCATCCGGGTTATATCGGCCTGATAATATCGGTTCTGGCTGGCGTGCTTATACTGGGCTCCTTCTGGGGACTTGTGCTGAGCTTTATCCTTGCTGTCGTCATCATCGCCCGCACAGCGATGGAAGACCGTACCCTGCAAAAAGAATTACCGGGCTACCGGGAATATGCCCAAAAGGTGAGATACAGGCTGATTCCATTCGTGTGGTAAGCCTCACCCACACCCCTGCCCCCATTCCGCTTATTTTCAACATCGTAGGGTGCGGGTCTTTAGACCCGCCCATATTGGCGTCATAGTGAGGGTATGGGTTCTCACCGGGTTTTGGACGCATATTCCCTCTTTACCGTTCATTTAATTTATAATTAGTCGCTTGAAACTTAAAGAGGGAACATATTTTGACTTATTCATATAGATTCGTCGCAATAGCCGCTTTATTCGTCACCTGCCTGCTGGCGGCCAATATCCTGATCGTCAAACAGATCGCCGTCCTGGGCCTGACGCTGCCTGCGGCAATAATAATTTTTCCCCTGAGCTACATTTTCGGGGACGTCCTGACCGAGGTCTACGGCTATAGCCAGGCACGGCGTGTAATCTGGCTGGGCTTTTTCTGCAACCTGCTGCTGGTCGTTGCCATATGGCTGGTCGGCATCCTGCCTGCGGCCCCGGTCTTCGAGGCGCAGGGCGCTTATGACAGGATACTGGGAAATACACCACGCTTCCTGATCGCATCTTTCGCCGCCTACCTGGCCGGGGAGTTCGTGAACTCCTACATCATGGCCAGGATGAAACTGCTGACTAAAGGCAAATGGCTCTGGACAAGGACCATAGCCTCAACCATAGCAGGAGAGGGGCTGGATACGGTTATCGTGCTTTCAATAGGCTTCTGGGGTGTGCTGCCGTTCGATGTCCTGGGCGGCATGATTCTCTGGCACTGGATATTGAAGTCAGCCTACGAAATGAAATGTGGCATATCCCGGAAGAATACAAATATGATCAACATCTTTATTATGTCGCGAACCAATTAACCGATCCCCAGGCCTTTTTGTCGCAAGTCCTGGATTTATACCAATCCCCCAAAGAAAGTTTTGATACGCTGTTTTTCAATGAACCGGATGATGGGAAGATGGTCAAGATGGCGTTGGGTGAGGACAGGACGATAATAACCAGGGACTCCGAGTTTATGAAGAGGCGCGCTATTACCAGTGGCCGTGTCCAGGCCATCCTGGTATCAGGCAACATCTCCGAGCTGCAAATGCAGGCGGTTATCAACAAATTGAAACTATCCGATAAGACACAGCCCTTTACGCGCTGCCTGGAATGCAATACCGTGTTGAAGGAGATGGATAGAAGCGAGGCGGCGGAACTGGTGCCGGCAAGGGTCTATGAGATACAGCACCAGTATATGGCATGTCCTTCCTGCCTCCGTATTTACTGGCGCGGCACGCATTGGAAGGCGATGAATAATAAATTGCATGAATTCGACTCCACTCAACCGGAGGGGAATGAAGGAGAATGGCCATGAAGATAGTGACCGCACAGCAGATGAGGGAGATCGACGGCAAAGCTGCTGAATCAGGCATCAGTACCGAATTCCTGATGGAGAACGCAGGCAGGGCAGTGGCGGAAGAGACGAAGGAATTCATAGATTTCATAGCGGGTAAGAGTGCGCTGGCAGGCCCCGGGAATAACGGCGGCGATGCGCTCGTAGCAGCCCGTTACCTGCACGAATGGGGCGCAGACGTGACCGTTTACCTCCTGTCCGGACGCACGTTGGCAGACAGAAACCTGAAAAAGCTGAAAGAGCATGATGTGCCCATCATCCACCTTGAAAAAGATACGATATACAGTAAGCTTAAAAGCCTGCTGTCCACAGCTGCGGTAGTTATCGACGGTATCCTGGGCACGGGCAGGGCGCGGCCACTGGAGGGAGAATTTAAAGAGGTGTTGAGCAGGCTCAACCACGAGAAGCTGAAGAGGCCGCAGATGGTAATCATCGCCGTAGACATACCAACAGGGCTGAACGCCGACACGGGCACAGTCGACCATACTTGTCCGCAGGCTGATATGACAGTGACACTCGGCCTGCCCAAGCCGGGCCTTTATAATTTCCCGGGCGCCGAACGTGCAGGTAAAGTGGTGATTGCAGATATAGGCCTGCCTGAAGAGCTCAGCCATGACATCAAGACCGAGCTGATTACGGAACGCTGGGCCAGGTCAGCC
>JAPLHL010000376.1 GCA_026389655.1 Chloroflexota bacterium | reverse complement strand
GGTTCACAGAACGGTATTCAGTGCTTCCGTTATGGACTATGGCATAATAGGCAAAGGTAGTGGTGGCGTAGTTGCTTGGAATGTACACTGACACTAAGTAGGTGCCTGCTCCTGCTCCACTGAGATTGGGCGTCCAGGTGGCATAGTTCACTGCTTGGCTCTGGCTATTTCGAGTGTAAAAGAAATGACCGTTGTAGCCACCTGAGCTACTTTGATACCAGTAAGAGGCTTGGCCATATTTGGCAAAGCCAGAGCTAAGATCGTCCACAATTATATCCGCGCTCTGCTTGAAGAGAAAGGCATCTCTGACTTCTGTTTGGGTTATGTTTAGAGGCCAGCTGTTTGTGATATATCCAGACTTAGATGCCACAAAAGACCAGGACCCCGGCGCTCCGGGGATCGTGACGTAGCCGCTGCTGTTCGTTGTATGGTTAAAGGCGTTTCCCCCTCCGTCGGTTCCAGTGACGCTGGCTCCCGAAAGAAGCGGACCGGATGGGCTGTTCTCATGGACATAGAGCGTGAGGGTGACACTGCTAGGGGTGGGCACCGTCATGTTCACGATTACTGACCCGCTTCCGCCGTTTCCGCTGAAGCTGATGGTGCCTTGGTAAGGCCCCGGCGCTTTCCCGCTGCGGTTCACCGTTACTGTCACTTGCTCGCTCTGCCCGGCAGTTAAAGAGCCGGCGCTCTTGGAAAGAGTGATCCAGGCGGCGGCCTTGGAGGCGTTCCAGTTAAGGATCCCACTCCCATTGTTCTTCACAGTGACTTGTAGGCTGGTTTGAGTAGCGCCGAAGTTTATTTCTGAGGGACTAACAACTAATGAAGGTTGAGGCGTTGGATTGACTTTCACGAATATCGGATTTGCCCACACCTCGCCAAGAGATAGCGCAGTCCCATCCCAAAACTCGAATCCAACAACATAAAAATTGTCACCGCTAACTGTTGTGGTACATGAAACAGTCTTAGCGATTGGTTCCGAAAATGATCTTACAACATTTCCTTCTTTACCATATATGGTAATACTCTTGCAGCGACGGTTTGTAACCGCTTCTTGAGATATCATGAAAGTAAGTGTATCGCCTTGATTGACTGTGACCACGGATCCCTGCTCCGACCCATCCAGCGTAAAGAAACCTAAATCCCCACGCCCAGACGCGCTAACCCTTCCAGCACGAATTGCATCCCAAATATTGTTTGGATTGCTCGGTTGGATCGGGCTTGGCATGTAAACCCAAGTAAAAGCCTTCCCTAATTCTTGGGGCCAAAAATGATAATCTGAGCATCCCACCCCAACGACAAAACGAGCATTTTCATTCAGTGTGGCAGGTAATCCTCGATTCAGCAACGAAAACCACGTATTAATTGTATCTTGTTTGACTGTAGTTTCATCGGTCATCAATTCCATCCCGCCAATGTTGGAAACATCCCAATTCGTCCAGGGGTACGAGGGTAAGGGGGCCGGGTTTTTTGAGTACGGATGAGCAATAACCGCGAATGAATTAGGCGGGTTCGTCGCTGTGACCTGATTGATTAAATCCTGATGAAGGATAGATTGGTTGTCCTCAGGGATAGTGTCAGCATTGAGATTCATATTGTAGCCAATCAAATGCCCACCAAAATTTGTTGAGAATTCCGCCCCAGTTAGAACGGGGATTCCATACTTGTCCATAGCCTGATTGCAGGTATCTACATAGCTACTCCAACTCCTTTCTGGGTATAAGATCGACGGGTGTTGAAGCGCCTGTGCATGGTCGGTAATGCCAATCCATTTAAAACCGAGTACTGTTTTCGCCCAAGCAACAGCAGTATCGATATCATGATCGTTGGCGAGTGTATCAGCATGGTCAGCAATGCTCCATGTGGTATGCACATGATGATCCCCTCCATACCAATTTGTAACCTGAGGAAGCGCCAGCACCGAGTACTCGATTTGAGTCTGGATCCTTTCCGCTAGACCGGAACCGGGCGAGGAAATCACTTCCATACTAATCGGTATGATGCTTCCCTCTTTCAAATTCATGCTCGACACATCAATTTTGAGAGTGGTCTGGTATGTCTTCTCCATCAGGTCTGCGAAGCTCGTCGATTCAGGATCTTGCGTTGCAGACAAGACCTCGGCGACGGACCGGTTTACGGGGATTAAATCTGTAGTCACTTGAGTGATCGATTCCCCGCCCTGGATGGTCGCCTTGATAGATTCAAGCTTTGTTGGATTGGCTAGAGCAAGGATGGTGATTGGCACCCAGACTTCGATTGGAGGGACGCGATAAGTCTCTACTTGCTTGGGGACGAGGAGCATTAGGTTACCAGTTGAGGATTCCCCATGAATCATTTCATTGGTTTTGGTGGTGGTCTCTGTTGATGATTCTGTCTGAGGGGAACCAAGTTCTGTAGGTACTGGGATCGTGTCTACATTGGAACTGACTTGATCAGGTTCTTGTCCGGCATTGGCTCCTGAGTAGGGGCAGAATACCAAACTGGAAATTAGAACTCCGACAATAAAGAATGGAATCAACCCTCGAACAAACTTACTTATGCAATTCCGATGACAACTCATGGCAACCTCCCCTTTCTACTCTAAACATAAACGTAAAAGCAGCATGGGTTATGTCCCAAATTGTTTTGTAGACGACTGATTTCATATTGGCACGCAACA
>JAPLHL010000507.1 GCA_026389655.1 Chloroflexota bacterium | reverse complement strand
AACGACGACCTGGCAGCTTTGAATGCACTGCGCAAGGTCGGGGACAAGCTTCTCACCATACAATTGCCTGCGCCCTCTTCGTCCGGCAAAGAATCTGAGGTGGGGGCTGATCTTATGAAGGCCAACGGCGATCGCATCATTGCCACCATGAGGGCAGGGGAGTTCTTCGAGACGGATGCCTTTATGCTGGTGGCGGGCAGCGCCGGCTTCATAGGTTCCGGCGGAATATCGATCCTGGCCCGGAAACTGAAGGAAAGGTACGTTAATAAACCGGTTTATGCCTTGATCGTGCTTCCTTTAAGCGCCGAAAGCAATGTCCCAACATGTGTTTACAACACGGCTCTGTGTTTGAAATCCATCGACAAAACGGCGGACGCGGTATTTTTGTTCGACAATGAGAAAGTCAGGTCCGAAGCCAGCATTAAGGCGGTCGCCAGCAACGATGCCGTTAACCGCGAGATTGTGACGCCATTCTTTGAATTGCTTCGCGCCAGTGAAAAAGTTGACCCGAAATTCCTGGGAACAAGCAACATAGGCATCGGCGATATTGTGCAATCGCTCAATGGCTGGACAGCCATCGGTTACGGTACAGCCCAGATATCTTCCGGCGGCTTGTCAATGTTTAAAAATCGCGATAATTTCGAACATAAGGGTGAAGAAACCGTGAAGGCCATGGAAGCGATGAGCGCTGCTTTGAGCCATTTCTCGATAGACTGCAAACTGGAAGATGCCCGTAAGGCATTGTACCTGATGTGCGTGCCAAGTAAAAATGCCAATATTAACATGACCAGGTCAGTGGGCAACAGGCTCCGCGAGCTTACCAATAATGGTGAGGTCAGGGGAGGAGATTTCTACGGTGTAAAAGATCACGCAGCGGTCACGCTGGTAGCTTCCAGGATAAACTACCTGGAGAAAATCAAAGACTATTATGAACGGGCTTCTGTGCTGGCGCGGGACCTCAATATGCGAGAGACACAGTCGCCATGACTCTCTTCGACCTCGGCTCTGCTGATATACAGGGTAAAAAGGCCGCCGGGGACAAAGCAGGACCATCTCCCAAATCCACAATGCCCCTGGCTGCGCGCATGCGTCCGCGTAATTTCAGTGAATATGTCGGTCAGCAGCATATCATCGGCGAAGGTAAGGTACTGCGAAAGGCCATCGAGTCAGATCAGCTACCGTCGATAATACTATGGGGTCCCCCGGGCAGCGGCAAGACGACACTGGCAGAGGTCATAGCCAATGTATCGAGCTCTTATTATGTGCATATGAGTGCAGTTACCGCCGGTGTGGCCGACCTGCGCAAGGTGGTTGACGAAGCACGCAGACGGGGCAAAGAGACCGGACAACGTACAATACTGTTCATCGATGAGATCCATCGCTTTAATAAAGGCCAGCAGGATGCTGTGCTCCCTTATGTAGAGAACGGCGAGGTGACGTTCATCGGTGCGACCACCGAGAACCCCTCGTTCGAAGTGATTTCGGCTTTGCTGTCGCGCTCCCGTGTTTTTACATTAAATGCCCTGACAGATGATGAGATCCGCACTATTGTTGAAAGGGCCTTGAAGGACACGGAAAATGGACTGGGGACGATGAACAACGATATTGCTCCAGATGCACTCCAGCAACTGGTCACTCTCTCGAACGGGGATGCACGGGTGGCGCTCAACGCTCTTGAGATGGCTGCGCAAGCGGTCAAGCCGGATAAAGACGGGATACGGCATGTTAGCCTGAATGACATCGAAGAATCAATGCAGAAGCGGGCATTGCTCTATGATAAGGCCGGCGATCAGCATTATGATCTAATTTCCGCCCTGCATAAAACGCTGAGGGGCTCTGACCCGGATGCTGCGCTCTACTGGATGGGAAGGATGCTTGAAGCGGGCGAGGATCCCCTGTATATAGTGCGAAGGCTGATACGTTTCGCTTCAGAAGATGTTGGTATGGCCGATCCACAAGCGCTGGTAGTCTGCGTGGCTGCCCAGCAGGCAGTGCATTTCGTCGGCATGCCGGAATGCAACCTGGCGCTGGCAGAAGCTGTCGTATACCTTGCGACCGCTCCTAAAAGCAATTCGCTGTATACCGCTTATTCGAACGTGCAGCAGGATGTCGAGCGCACACGCAACGACCCCGTCCCCCTGCACCTGCGCAATGCGCCCACACGCCTGATGAAGAACCTGGGCTATGGTAAGGGGTACAAGTACGCTCACAATTTTGAAGGCCATTTTGTCGAGCAGCAAAATCTGCCGGAATCAATGAAGAATAAACGCTATTATTTACCGTCAGACCAGGGTTTTGAAAAAACCATCCTGGCCAGGTTGAAGGTCTGGTGGGGAGAAAGGATGGGAGACAAGAAATGAAGCCGGAGCATGTCACTTTTCCATGCGGCAAACTGAATCTGGAAGGGGTCTTTTTCGGGACCGGGTCTAAAGGACCGCTGCCGGCAGTAGTTGTCTGCCATCCACATCCGCAATACGGCGGCTCAATGAACAATAACGTAACTCATGCCATAGCCGGAGCGTTGGCGACAGTGACGATTAACGCCTTCCTTTTTAATTTTCGCGGGGTGGGAGCAAGTGGCGGAAGCTACGGCGGAGGCATACATGAGCAGCAGGACGTTATAGCTGCCCTGGACTGGCTCCAAAAAAGGCCTGATGTGAATCCGGAAAAGTTTGGCCTGGCGGGGTACTCTTTCGGCGCCGGCGTCGTATTTCCGGTTGCCTGTTCGGATGAGCGCGTGAAGGGTTTCGCTCTGGTTTCGCCCTATTTCGAAGATGCACAGGAGAGCCTGCTGAGCGGCTGCACCAAACCGAAGCTGATTATGGGAGGTAGTGAAGACCAGGTCGTTTCAGCGGATATTGTCCTGCGGTATGGCCGCCAGGCTGCTGAACCGAAGCAGGTGGAAATAATAAAAGGCCCCGACCACTTTTGGAACGGCTATGAAGACAGGATATCTGAGACCGTCGCCGGGTTCTTCGGCGGTCTATTTACGAAAAATCAGGGGATGTAGCCCTTGCTCTGCATCTTGCGAATACCATCTTTGGCAGCTTCAATCAGTTCCTGATCAGTCGATAGTCTGATGGCCTGTCTCAGGTCCTCGGCTGACGGATAATACCAACTGTTATCCTTTTTAATGGCGGCCATTATTTCGTAAGCCACGGCGCGGTTTATATAAGCCTCGGCAATGGTAGGGTCGAGTTTGATAGCCTGGGTCAGTACCTTGATACCCTCTTCAACATCGCCGTTGACAGTGAGAAACTCGCCCAGGGTTACCTGTGCCGGGGCATATTTAGGATTCAACTCAACTGCCTTTCTGGCATCAGCAACTGCCAGGGTAAGCTGCTGCTTGCCCCTGTAAGAAATTGCGCGTTCCAGGTACATGCCGTCCACGTCGTACTTGAAGGGGCCAAAAGAGCTGGAATCGGAGCTAGCCG
>JAPLHL010000397.1 GCA_026389655.1 Chloroflexota bacterium | reverse complement strand
CTGGGAAGCAGTCCGGACACGTCCGCCAGTGCCTCAATGCCCATTGCTGGACGGGACAACGAAGATCACAAAACGTAAAATCCGAATACCTATAAAAAAATAAATACGGGGGGAATGTCATGATAAGAACGGTTGAACAATATTTGCAAAGCCTGGATGACGGCAGGCAGATGTGGTGCCTCGGTGAAAAGGTCAAGGATGTGAGGTCTCATCCTACAATCCAGAACATTATCCGTTCGTCGGCCATGGATTATGTATTGCCCAACGATCCCAGGTTCAAGCACCTGTTCGTGACTAAAGACGCGGACGGGGAAGATATTAATTTCCTGCTAACAGCGCCAAAAAGCGCCGATGATCTGCTGAGAAGACGAGAATGCTTCATTACAGGAATGCGGTCCGGCGGAGGCATAGTCCTCCATTGCATGGGCATAGATGCCCTGACGGCATGTACGGTTGCCGCACAGAAAATGGACAAGAACCTGGGAACGCAATATACGCCACGCATTGAAGCTTACAGGACGTATTTACAGAAAAAAGACATCGGCATTACCGGTGCAATAACCGATGTTAAGGGTGACCGCGGTTTACGCGCTTCCAAACAGGTGCAGCACAAGGATTTTTATGTCCGGGTAGTTGATAAACAAAAGGACGGGATAGTCGTCAGGGGAGCTAAAGTACATATCAGCGCATCCCACGGCGCCAATGAAGCGCTGGTGCTGCCCTGCAGGGCACATAATGATGAAGAAGAGAAAGACTACGCCCTGGCATTTGCCGTGCCTATGAATGCCAAAGGGCTAAAACTGCTGGGAGTTGAGCCAAACGTGAGATTGTCCGGAGAAGAATGCGACTGGGATTACCCGATCAGCGGGGCCGGGCAGCCTACAGAAAGCCTTATCATCTTTGACGATGTATTCGTGCCGTGGGACCGCGTTTTCATGTGCGGTGAATGGCAATTCTCGAGAGATATCACCTACGCATTCGCCCTGTTCCACCGCCTTTTCGGTTCATCCCGCATGTCTGCCGAGCTGGAGATACTGGTAGGCGCTGCAGCACTGATGGCAGAATATAACGGAATTGAAAAGTACGAGCATGTCCGCAACAAGCTCGCGTGGCTGGCTATGTACGCAGACACCGTCAAAGGTATGAGCAAACTGGCGTGCACAGATTGCGAAAAATCGAAAGACACCGACCTGGTTATACCCAATGCAATGTACGCCAATATTGCAAAGTTCACGTTTGCTGAGAATTTGCACGAAGCCAACAAGATAGTTCAGGATATCAGCGGAGGCATGCCGGCCACCGTACCGGCTTATAAAGACTGGAAAAACCCGGAGATTCAACCTTACATCGAGAAGTACCTGGCCGGCAAAGCGGGCATACCTACTGCAGACCGGATCAAAGCCAGCAGGCTGGTCAAGGATTACACGGGCGCCTACCACCAGGTAGCCAATATACACGGAGAAGGCTCCCTGGCTGCGCAGCGCATGTTCCTGTTCATGAGCGCAGACTGGAACAAGTATAAAGCAGCCGCTAAAAGGGCAGCCCATATCGATGGTTGGCAAAAAGAGCCTCACTATGGACATTTGCCTGAACCGGAGAAAGTGGTCGGCCCCAAGCTACCGCCGATAGACAAATCCTATAAACTGTAAACAATATAAGGGAGCTCTAACATGAAAGAAGTATCATTAGGCGGTTTCCAGGACAGGGACGATACCCTTCATCTCTCCAATAACGAAGATTATTATGAGTGGTGGTATCTCGACGCACGGTTTGACAACGGCTATGCCTGCGTAGCAACGTTCCACTGGTTGAACGCTTTTATAAGGCCACATATCCCGACGGTACAATTGTTTATTTATACGCCGGACGGGAAAAAGCACATCGGTATGGCTGCTTTCGACCCCAAGAAATGTTCAAGCGGCGCTGAGAAATGCAACGTGAAAATGGGAGACAATTTCTTACGGCAGGAAGGCGGTAAATATGTGTTTTCAATGAAAGCACAGAAGATCGGCGCCGAGTTGACATACCACAGAAGAATACCCGGATGGAAACAAAACGGTACCGGTTTACTTTATGATGATGGTGATAAAAAACAGGGATGGGTAATATCAGCACCCAGGTCAGATGTCGAGGGGACCCTGTATATCGATGGTGTTGCCGTTCCGGTAAAGGGTAGAGGGTATCATGACAAAAACTGGGGCAACTCAAACATGTATGACTGTTTTAGCGGCTGGTACTGGGGACGCCTGTACGATCCTACTTTTACTTTAATATATTACTGGCTCTTCCCTGTCGATAAAAAAGCGCCTGTCATATCCCGGCTGCTCCTGGCACAGGACAACAAGCCGATACTGGTTACCAATGACTATGACCTTAAAATAGAAAAAGAAGAGACCTGTGAGAAGTTCGGTAAAAAGCTGCCCATGAAAATTGTCGTGCAAAGCAAAGCCACGAGTGACGTGCAGTTCCGCTGTGAACTACTTACTACCGAGGTAAAGGAAAGGGACAAGCTGCCAAGAATATCGGAATGGGACCAGTACCACTGGCGCTTCCTGGGCGATCATAAAATTGAAGTCAAAGTTGATGGTAAATCCCAGGTAAGTTCCGGTAAAGCCATACATGAACACCTGCTTTTCAGGTAGCAGGTTGCCAAGAAATAGTAAAAATAGCAGTGAGGTATAGCAATGCGTAATGAACTTTATGACCAACTGGCTGACGCACTCAAACGCAAAGGCGGAGGAATTCCAGCCGTTAAATGCGCGGAGTTCCGTGCCGTTATAGACGAATTATTCATGCAGGAAGAGGCTGAACTGGCAATCATGATGCCTGATATGCTTGTATCAGCCGATATGCTGGCTGCCAAGACAAAGCTTAATGCACAAAAGGTAGCAGAACTACTGGATACAATGACCAGGAAAGGACTGCTGTTTGCCATAAACCGCCAGGGCACAAACTTATATTCTCTTCTAGCGTTCGTTCCCGGAATATTTGAAAACCAGTTCAACACGGGGCCGGTAGATGAACGCGCCAAGAAGCTGGCCAGAATATTCGATAATTATCTTACTGCGATCACAAAGATGGCTGTTTCTACCCCGGGAATTTTTTCCAGCATCCCATTTGCAAGGGTGATCGCTGTAAACAAGGACATCCCTAATAACATCAGAATCAATACTTATGATGAGCTGACACCCTACATTGAAAAAGCCCATGCCATCGGGCTGGTCACCTGTTTCTGCCGTCATAAAGGAGAACTGCTGGAGAAACCCTGCAACAAACCTAAAGACGTTTGCATCGCAATTGGACCCGGCGCAACTTATATGGCCGAATACGGTTTCGGAAAACTCATTTCTAAGGAGGAGGCTTTCGAAGCGCTTAACCGGGCTGAAAAAGCCGGCCTTGTGCACTGTTCCAGCAATACAGGGAAATATATAGACATGATCTGCAACTGCTGCACCTGCCACTGCATGATTCTTCAAAGCCTGAAGAATTCCGCTATTCCCAGCCTTGCTGCCACATCCAGTTTCAGGGCAGGAGTTACCGCAGATGAATGTATCGGGTGCGGCGATTGCATCGCAAGATGCCCGATGGAAGCGCTAGCCATGAAAGATGACGTGGCAAGTGTGGATGAGAAACGCTGTATAGGTTGCGGACTCTGTGTCAGCACTTGCCCTACAGGAGCAATATTGCTGCATCCCAGAGCTGGAGCCAATGTTCCAATGCCGGATTCCATACAGCTTAACGTGGCTATTGTAACTGCGGCCAAATCAACATAAATGAAATTACTTTTATAGAAACGATATAAAATCATCACAAGTCAGTAACTGAAGTATAAAGGGCCGGGATAAAATCTCGGCCCTTTACTTTACGGCAATCAGCATGAATGCCTATTTAGTAAATTGCCTGTATTTTTTAATGATCGCTACCGTCGCGTAATCTGTTAACAGAACCGTGCGGTTAATACTCTCAGCTGCCTGGTATTGGTCCAGCGCAGACGAAAATAGCGTATTGAATTCTGCATGAAGCCATAATTGCCTGCGTAACATTATCAATGCGTATACAGCTTCCTCCAGTGGAATATTCTCATAAAATTGTTCTTCAGCCCACTTGGAGAAATATACGGATACATTCTCATAAGTATTACGTTCAAAGTAGAGCTTCTTAAGGCTTTTATAGAATAGCTCACCCTGATTTACCAGCTTATACTCCCGAACCTTACGGTACGCTGTAGTCTTCTGATTCTTTGTTAATGCTTTGACCCATTCTCTGGCAATATCGGTGGCGTGTTGTTCAGCAAAATTCAGCAATTTGTCAGCATATGCCACGTACATCACAGTCACCTCCTTTTTCAAACTTCGAATGCCTGAATAAAAACACACTCATTTGGAACAATTAAGGAGAACTTCTAACCAGCCCTTTTTATACTCACCTCCCCAGTAAATAATTTCGTATAATTTATTTACTCAAATAAATTATAGAGTGGCTTTTTTCAAATAACAAGAGACCCAGGTCACTTATCTCTAATTAATTCGAAAACAACCGGGCTGGCGGGATCCGGGCAGGCGACCGTGGTCCTGTCGGGATCGCTCTCCCAGGGGAAAGTACCACCACAAATCAAGACTTGCGCAAAAGGGAAAATGGTGTAAAACGCCCATGCGCATAAATTGGCCGGGCAAACATCTGAGATCTCAAACTCATCTCCTACTTTATGACACGCCACACAAGTCCCCTTTTGAGAGACTACCCTTATCCTGATCTTACGTTCATTTGTTTCTTCCATAACTTACTCCCATCCTCTATATATATCTTCCTGAAAATATAATGAGCAAAAATAAAAAGCAAGTTCACAGGTACTCATCGAAGAATACCCGTGAACTTACTTCAATATCAGTCTTATTATTATTTAACTTCGACTTTAGCGCCAGCTTCTTCGAGCTTCTTCTTGATAACGCCAGCTTCGTCTTTGTTCACGCCCTCTTTGACTGGCTTAGGAGCTCCTTCGACAAGATCCTTCGCTTCCTTCAAACCAAGAGTAGTTACCTCGCGGACTGCCTTAATTACGGCAATTTTGTTTTCGCCGATCTCTTTGAGTATCACGGTGAATTCAGACTGCTCTTCGACTGCTGCCGCTCCACCCGCTGCTGCGCCACCGGCCGACGGTCCAGCTGCCACCATAGGCATCGCTGCGCTAACGCCAAATTCTGCTTCCAGAGCCTTTACCAGGTCAGAAAGCTCAAGGACGGTCATGCCTTTTATTAATGCTACGATCTCTTCTTTTGTCATTATAATGTCCTCCTGTTATTCAGATTTTCAAATTTATAATTGTAGGGTCCATTGTCCCGTTTTATACTTATCGGCTCATCCTCCTTCCAACTGCTTGACCCTCGCCTGCAATACACAAGCAAGGCCACGCAACGGTGAGCTGAGTACGAAGTGCAGCGAATAGATCGGGAACTTCAAACGTCCCAACAACTGACTTATAAGCACTTCCTTTGGAGGTATGGCAGCCAGACTAGATACATCGGCAGCACTAAGTACCTTGTCGCCCATGATCCCACCTTTGATCTTAAGAACCGATCCAGGTGTCTTCATCGCGTCCACAAGTACCCTAGCCGGCTTCACAGCATCGTCATAACTAAGAGCAATCGCCAGGGGACCAACCAGGAACTGGTCCAATCCCTTAACACCTGCTTTTTCGGCGGCGAAATGCGCCAGCGTATTTTTCACCACCTTGTACTCGACGCCCTGCAAATGGAGTTGCTTGCGCAACTTTACCATTTCTTTCGCAGTCAGGCCCCTATAGTCAGTAGCTATGGCTACTGCACATTTCCCCAAATCCTCCGCCAGTTCATTGATAATTTCCTGTTTTTGTTTACGTAACATATCAATGCTCCCTTAAAAAAATTTATCCCCGTGCCGTTGCACGAGGATTAAAGAGACTGCTTCCAGCAGCCTGTTAAATCACCTCGGCGGGCGTTAATTAAGCCTTGCGGCGCCCACTATCAACGGCTTCAATATCTTATTCTATTTTATCTATGCGCTAACCGCTGACTCCATAATAGATTTGATATCAAGCTTGATTCCAGGTCCCATGGTTGTTGAAATCGATGCTGTCTTTATGTACTGTCCTTTGGCCCCTGCCGGCCTGGCATGTATAATTGCTTCCAGGATAGACATAAGATTTTCGTAGAGCTTCTGTTCGTCAAAGCTTTTTTTCCCGATCGGCACGTGTATGATTGCAGTCCTATCAAGGCGGAACTCAACCCGGCCTTTACGTACTTCAGATATAGCACGCGGTAAATCCGCGGGCGGCACTACTGTCCCAGCTTTGGGGTTAGGCATCAGGCCACGTCTGCCAAGTATCTTACCCAGCTTACCCACTTTTCCCATCATATCCGGAGTGGCTATGCTGACATCAAAATCAATCCAACCGTCCTCGATCTTTTTTACCAGATCATCGGCGCCGACGAATTCAGCCTTAGCTTCATTAGCTAATTTCGCTCCTTCACCCTGAGCAAATACGACGACCCTGACCTGCTTGCCCAGACCATGGGGAAGTAATGCAGTGCCCCTGACCTGCTGATCTGCAGCACGCGGATCGACGCCCATTTTAAGATGAAGTTCAACAGTCTCATCAAAGCCTGCGAAGCTTGCTTTTTTTGCTATTGCTACAGCTTCCATAGGGTCATATACTTTAGCCCTATCCACCAGTTTGGACGCTTCCTGATATTTTTTACCTCTGATAGCCATGAATTTACTCCACTTTAATGCCCATACTCCGGGCGGTTCCCTCAATGATTCGAGCTGCACCCTCAAGATCCAGGGCATTTAAGTCCTTCTGCTTGACCTTGGCGATCTCGTTGATCTTAGCTTTAGTTATCGTGCCAGCCATAGTTGTGGGCGTTGCACCGCTGCCTTTCTCAATACTTAAAGCCTTTTTCAGAAGATCGGACGCGGGCGGGGTCTTAGTTACGAACGTGAAGGTCCTGTCTTCGAAAACCGTGATCTCTACCGGGACTATCGAACCCTCATAAGCCTTGGTCCGTTCGTTATAGTCTTTGCAGAAGCCCATTATGTTCACACCATGTTGACCCAATGCAGGACCAACCGGCGGAGCTGGCGTTGCCTTACCGGCCTGAATTTGTAACTTTACTATTGCTTTAACTTTCTTTGCCATTTTATAGTTTCTCCACTTGTAAAAAGTCCAGCTCTACCGATGTCTCTCTGCCGAAAAGCGTCAATAGAACTTTCACTTTGCCTTTGCCCATATTAATTTCATCAACTGTGCCTATAAAGTCCGTGAATGGACCATCCATTACCCGGACGCTTTCACCCTTTTTAAACCTGATCTTAACCTGGGCAGTTCCCTCTGCTTTCTGCCTCAAAATCCGGTTTGCTTCACTGTCTTCAAGCGGTGTAGCTTCTTTGCCATCACCTACAAAACCGGTCACGCCCGGCGTTTCCCTAACTACTTTCCAACTATCATGGTCCATCACCATGCGGACCAGTAAATAGCCCGGGAACATCTTCTTTTCTACGGTGCGCCGCTGCCCGGACCTGATTTCTATTTCATTTTCTTTAGGTATTTCAACTTCAAGTATCTTATTGCCAGCGTCCATTGATTTAATACGCTGCAACAACTTATTTTTTACCTTCTCCTCATGCCCTACATAGGTGTGGATTATGTACCATTTCGCATCGCCGCTCGCGATCAACCTATTTTCCACCTAAAAATACTTTGGCAACGAGCTCAGAGAACCCGTAATCCAACAAACCTAAAAACAGGCCCACGACAAGGCATAATCCGATGACAATTAAAGAAAGCCGCACCGTTTCCTGCCGAGTGGGCCATACCACCTTTTTCAGTTCACTGATGATATCAGTGAAAAAGGTGAACCGGCGTTTTTTAGGTTGACTTACCTGCGTCGAACTCTTTTTTGCCTTCGCTGCTGCTACCTGACTTTTCGTGTCCT
>JAPLHL010000084.1 GCA_026389655.1 Chloroflexota bacterium | reverse complement strand
CATTCCTCATGATCATTGGAATCTTGATGCTGGTGATTGACAAGGTGTCTTTTGGACGGGGTATCGGTGGATTTTCAAATCTTGGTAGTAAAGTCGCTGACTGGGGAATGATTGGGAGTTTTCCTTTGGGGGCACTATTTGCGCTTGCCTTTTGCCCCTACAGCGCTGTACTGTTTTTCGCAGTCCTGATTCCACTGTCGTTAAAATCTTCGGGTGGTATTACATTACTCGCTATTTTTGCGGTGGGAACGGGTTTGCCTGTTTTACTTTTTGGCGTACTGTTGTCGTTTGGCATAGCCGGTGTTTCAAAATGGGTTAATGCAATTTCTCGGTGGGAAAAGGTGATAAGGATAATTGTTGCCCTTGTATTCATCGGTATCGGGATTTATTACATGGCACTATGGCTAAATAGTCTTTTTACATAAAGTTAAATTAAGCGGGGTAATTCATGAAACGATTTGGAATTTTAAAGGGTGTGGTAATAGGAATAACCGCTTTAATACTATCCGCGCAAATTGAGTGTATGCCTTCGACGCCTGTTGTTAAGCAACAAAATAACGCGCCCGTGATTGAAAAAATAACCTATGCAAAGGATGTATTTTCAAACAGCGAAAACGAATTGATATGTCTCGCCAGCGACGTAGATGGCGACAACCTGACATACCGGTGGACGTGTACAAATGCCGATGGAACTGCCACCTCGACCATTGAGATTAAAATGAAGCTGGGAGAAACGCAACCTGTGGTAATTGACAAGCAGCGTGAGCGTATCTGGACAACAACCAACATCATCTGCATCGTGGAGAAAGCTGAAGGAAACCAGTTGACGTATACCTGGTCGGCTAATAGCGGAAAAATTACCGGTAAAGGTGTCATGGAAGGGACGGCTGACCGGATAGGCTGGACCGCTCCCGGTGTGCAAAGTGACAGCACAATTGATGTAAAAGTAAAAGACGGTCAGGGCAGACAGGCAATAGGGCAGGTAAATATTCATGTGTTCTGCTGCGGTAATTAGTCAATCAATTAGTGTATAAATAGAGAATGTCGATTTGCAAGTAAATACAAAAGTAGTGGCATAATATGAACAAATGCCAGTATATACAATTAACATTCTGCTTTATCCTTATTATGGTTAGCACGCTCGGTTTGCCATCGTGCACAGAATTTCCAAATCAGGCACCGGTTATCACGGATATTATTTATGCACGTGAGGTCCCTACCTCTTTCGAAACTATATTGAAATGCACTGTGGATGAAAAAGGGGATGGTTCACTACAGTATAAATGGTTCTCAGATAACGGCACGATTAAAGGTGATAGTAATACCATTATTTGGGCAGCCCCGTCAGTGCCCGGAACATATAATGTGGGTGTCAGGGTCACTGACATAAAAGGTGGGGATACCACTCGTATGGTTAGTGTTAAGGTAGTCCCATTTAAAAACACTATTATTGATGTCAATCCTGCCATTGCTCTCCAGGTCCCGATTTGGGGTAATGATGTGACGGGAGGGAAGCTGTTAATATACTCTCCTGCAATTGTTGAGATTGAATGCCAGTCGCCGCTGGCGGTATTTGGTAAGAATACATATACGTGGTCATGCAACGGCGGTAAAATTCAGGGGGCCGGTGTAAAGGATGGAACTGCAGCAAAGATTGGCTGGTTGTCTCCGGGAACGATAGGCAGATATACAGTCACCGTGACCGTATCCGATATTTTAGGCAACGAACACGCGGCTTGCGCTTATATTAATGTGACAAATCCTGCCTGTTGCGGCGGCAACGCAGTATGCGGAGAGTGACGAATGGCAACATTGATTTCATTGGATGAGCAACAGATACAGAGACTGGAACAAATAGTCCTGGACCATGATGAAATTGGAGCTATTAAATTCCTCGAAGAATTGAGCAAAAAGATTAAAAGAAAAAAAATAGGCTGCAATCCATTGGAGTTCAAGGCAAGGGAGGGCATAGAAGAGGTAATCGACCAAACAAAGAAGCAGCTTTAAAGAAGCGTCTAAGCTAATAGTTGACAAGGGAAATGAGTTTGCTTATAGTAGAAGAATGTCGAAATATCGAAATGATGATGCTCAGCGGTATGCTGATATGTTCAAGGCGCTTTCAAATCCTTATCGTGTGAAGATATTCATGCGACTTGCCAGTTGCTGTGGTGATGATAGCTC
>JAPLHL010000484.1 GCA_026389655.1 Chloroflexota bacterium | reverse complement strand
CGGAACATATCATACCCGAAGATTCCACGCCGCGGATCTTGGCCGGTTTGAGCTCCTCACTTTTGCCTGAGTGCCCGTCGATCAGCCTAGCCCCGGCAAAGGCAAAGGCTATGTTTTCGCCGACTACCAGGTTGGGAGCGCCGCAGACAACGGTCTGATTACCTTTGCCCATATCAACAGTTGCGAGACGCAAGCGGTCGGCGTTAGGGTGGGGTTTGATATCAAGAACCTTGCCGACTACGACCTTATCCCAGGAACCGCCTATGACCTGGATATCAGAGACCTCAAGCCCAGCGAGAGTGAGCTTATCAGAGAGCTCTTCATTTGAGATCTCGATATCGACGTAGTCTTTAAGCCATTTAAGAGGAGCTTTCATATTCTTAGAACTGCTTTAAAAAGCGCAAGTCATTGTTGTAGAAAAGGCGGATATCGGACTTCGGGATGGATCATGCCGGCGCCAAGTATCTCTATCCAGCCGCTTTCCTTGCAGAGGCGGCAGCCTTTGCCGTTGCACATAAAGCAGTCGATGGCTATCTCGCAACCCGGCTCCACGAAGGGGAAATAGTCGACGCGGAAGCGGCATTTGCGGTCATGGCCGAAGAGGCGGCGGGCAAATTCAAATAACGTGCCTTTTAAATCGGCCATGGTGATATTCTTATCGACGGCGAAGCCCTCTACCTGGCTGAACATCCACTCATGAGTGGCGTCGGTGGCCTCATATCGGTAGACCTTGCCGGGAGCGACGACGCGTATGGGGGGTTTGTTCTTTTCCATGACGCGGGGCTGGGTGGGCGAGGTATGCGTGCGCATGAGCATCGGCCTGTTACCGGACGGGGTCGTATAATCAACCCAGAGTGTGGCGAAGCCGTCCCTGGCGGGATGCTCGGCGGGCATATTCAGCATTTCGAAATTGTAGCGCTCCCACTCCACCTCGGGACCTTCAACGACCTGGAAGCCCATGCTGACAAAGATATCGCAGATCTCTTTAACGGTCCTGGTGGTGAGGTGAAGACGGCCTACTTGATAGGGTGCGCCGGGGAGTGTAACGTCGATCTTTTCGAGGGCAAGAGACTGGTGCTTGAGAAGCTCAATCTGCTCTTTCCTTTCGGCGCAACGAGTTTCGAGGCTGGTTTTCACCTGGTTGGCGCGTGCGCCAAGGGCACGCCTTTCTTCAATGGGGACATCGCCCAGTGAACGCAGGATAGTGATTAACTGGCTTTTTCTACCGAGATAACGGACGCGCCATGATTCCAGCTCTTCAAGGCCGGTTATCTTTTGCAGTTCAGCATTTGCCTGCGCGGCGACTTGTTCAACCTGGTCCAACATGGCGAGTCTTTGAGGAACATTTAGCTCTTCAGCTTTTCAGCAACTTTGGAGACAAGCTGTGAAAAGGCAGCAGGGTCGTTGACAGCGATGTCAGCTAAGATTTTGCGGTTGATATCTATTTCAGCAAGTGCGAGGCCATTGATGAACTGGCTGTAGGAAAGGCCACCCAGCCTGGAAGCCGCGTTGATGCGGGCAATCCATAGCCTGCGCATATCGCCCTTGCGCTCACGGCGGTGGCAATAAGCGTAATCCAGGGCATGCAGCATGGACTCATGGCCCTGCCTGACAAGCAGGTGCCTGCTTCCCCTATGTCCTTTGGTAAGCTCGTGTATTTTTTTATGGCGATTGTGGGATACTGTTCCGCCTTTAACTCTTGGCAATGAAGTCCTCCTGATACCCTAGTGATAAGGTAATACTCTTTTAATCCTTTTGACGTCAGCTTTGTTCAGGGGTATTGTCTCGTCGAAGAGGCCCTTGGAGGCCGCCGACTTGTTGCGCCTGAAATGGCTCTTGCCCTGCTTGACGCGCATGATTTTACCGGTCCCGGTAAAGTGGAAGCGTTTCTTTGCTCCCTTGTGGGTCTTTAGTTTAGGCATTTTTTATTGTTTCCTTGACCTTTATTTCTGTGACTTCCTTTGTATCTTTTTCGTCTTTAGTCTCTTTGCCTACCACCTGTTTAGCGGAAAGGGGAGACATTATCAGGCTCATAATCCTGCCTTCGTGGATAGGTTGTCCATCGAGCTGGCCGATCCCTTTAAGATCGTTGGCTACCTTTTGCAGCAACCTGACACCTAACTCCGGATGTACCATCTGCCTGCCACGAAAGACCACTAACACTTTTATTTTGTTTCCTTCATTAATAAATTTCTTGGCCTGATTTATCTTTATCTCAAGGTCATGGTCTTTTACCTGCGGCCTTACCCTGACTTCTTTCAGGAGGCCCGCCCTCTGACCACTGCGTACCTTTTTTTCTTTCTTCGTCTGCTCGTACCTGTATTTTCCATAATCCAGTATTTTACATACAGGTGGAGTTGCTGTAGGTGCTACCTCGACAAGATCAAGTCCTTTTTCATGCGCCATTTGCATAGCTTTATCGGTGGCAACCACACCCAACTGCTCCCCTTCATCACCAATCAGCCTGATTTCCTTACAACGAATACGGTTATTGATATTCAGTTCTTTAAATATGTTTTTCTATCCCCCCTTTTAATTAAAACTCAACGGACTAAAATATATCACATTTTATAGCTATAAATCAAAGTCTGTGCAATTCCCTGGACTCAATAAGGCATTTCATCCTGACCAGGAAATCGTTGAAGTCCTGGCTGCCCAGGTCCTCGCCGGTGCGCAGCCGAACGGAGACCTTGCCGGCCTCAATTTCTTTGTCGCCGACCACCAGCATATAGGGAATCTTATTCAACTGGGCATCCCTGATCTTCAAGTT
>JAPLHL010000439.1 GCA_026389655.1 Chloroflexota bacterium | reverse complement strand
TGGCCGCAAGGATTTCCAGGCCCTGGTCCCGCCGGAAAAGTCAGACTTGATCTCCAGGAAGCATATCCTGGTGACCTACGAAAATAGCCAGTATCACATAGAGGACCTCAACAGCACCAACGGCACCAAGCTAAACGGGTCCGATATAAGGGGCACTGGCAAGCATACCCTTGTAAACGGCGATACCGTCGAACTTGCCGGGGCCCTCAACCTTACTTTCAAAACCTAGTTTCATTTCTATCAGCTGGCATCAAGGTTAAACCTTGATGCCAGCTATTTGTCCGAAATCATTGGGGCGGCCTGCAAACCTTACATGGGATATAACCACCGGACTTTGCTTCCTCTCCTGAAGAGAACCAGATTTCATTGTCAGCAGCTATTTGCTGTGCCCAAATGCATGATGGATAATGATATTTATTACTTTTCTTACTACCCACATATATACCTTTCTCTGTCGGCATCGGTGCTGAATAATAGCCGGATGAACCCCACAAACCCACCTTTGAAGCCTTGGCTCCCGCCTGCAGAGAACTGAATAAGCTTTGGTATTTGATATCGGGAGGATAAGATACTGCCTGCGCGTACCCGCACTTTACCAGCTCCGCATTAACCATAAATCCCCCGGCATAAACATACCTCAGCAGCCTGCCGTACCGGTCCGTCTCAGACACATCTTTCTCAATCTCGACCGTTCTATCCCTCACCAATTCGCTGTTTTTATCAGCCGCCTTCATGGCAATATTCCTGGTATTAGTATCGATACTATCCGGTTCTGGAGCATCTACGCCGATGTAACGCAGCTTGTATTGCACTCCCTTGATACTCACTTCTATAGTATCCCCGTCTATTACTTTCGTCACTTCCGCTTCGATGCGATTGCTGCCGGATGC
Organism: Chloroflexota bacterium; assembly: GCA_026389655.1. GTDB lineage: Bacteria > Chloroflexota > Dehalococcoidia > GIF9 > UBA5629 > JAFGLP01. The sequence goes on along the minus strand of JAPLHL010000439.1, from coordinate 2,568 downwards.
TCCGGCTGCATTATTAACTTCATCAATATTTGATTTCTGAGCCGTCGCCGGCTGAACCTCTATTATATTAGAGGCAGCAGGAACACAAGCAAGCATCAAAGGGACTATTGCGACTGCCAATATCGGTAGCTTCCATACACGACTGGTCATATTGGCCGATTATACAACTTCCAGGTCGTATATGCAGGACATAAGCCAATATTGGAATTCAAAAAATATGACTTCGGCTAAAATGCCGGACCCAATAGTCCGAGGCCTGATTATACTTTAAATATAAACCGCCCTGTCTAGACCCTGAGCTCCCCTCTTTCAATACACTTAAGGTCTTCTTCCATCAGCTTGAGGACGCGGCCGTTTATCACTTTCTTCATCTCGCTGACTATCCGCCTTCCCTTATTCAGCCCCCTTGCAAAAGCCATGACCTTCTCCATCAGTTCATCATTGTTGTATGCATTAACAACCACATGATTTGCCACGCATTCTGCGCCGGTGAACCGTCTGCCTGTAAGTACTGCATCCTCTACCATATACATTGGCATACCGCTTTGCAGAAGGGCTCCGGTTCCAGGCAACATTGGAAAGTCCCTGTCTATGGCAGGAATACAGAAGAAGCCCCTGTCCAACCTCATAATGCGGAAATCGAAGCACATGCTGAAGACCGCCCCTCCACCGAAGACATGACCATTTATAGCAGCAATAGTAATCAGGGGATAAGCCAACAACCGTTTTCGAAGTTCAAGGTTTCTGGACAGAAATTGCTTGACAGGCTCTAAATTGTTTTCCGCCTTGCAGGCGCTGATCCAGTCCGTATCAAACCCATTACACCATATTCTGTCATGTCCCGAAGCCACCACCAGCGTTACCGCCCCTGTCTCTTTCTCAATTTTATCCAGCATTTCCATCAGACTGGCACACATCCCCAGGTTAAGTCTGTTATCATCCTCGTCCATGGTTATGATGGCTACATCGCCTTCCAGTTTAAGTTCCAGCTTAGCCATATTATTATCCTTCCTTATAAACACTGCCCAGTACACTTTCCCGGTTTACCAAATCTCTCTCATTTAATTGTTGAGTACGAAATCCCCTCAGTGTATTTTTGTCATACGATTGATATAATAGCTGCAATTATACCACTGGTAACCAATGGTATAATATAGTTCGATATTGGAGCACTTTAACTTGGGCTTGACCAAATGAAACACTACGACTACATCATAGTTGGAAGCGGTATCGCCGGGCTTTACAGTGCGCTGTTAGCTAAAGACTACGGCAGTGTGCTGATAATTACCAAGGGCGGTATAGAGGACTGTAATACACGCTATGCCCAGGGCGGCATTGCTGCCGCTATAGGAAAAAATGACTCCGCCGAGCTTCATTACAACGATACGATCAAAGCAGGCGCCGGGTTATGTAACCCTGAAGCAGTAAAAATACTAACCGCTGAAGCTCCCGACCGCATATCTGACCTGATCAGGTTCGGCGTACCTTTCGATACACTGGAAGGAGAAATCGCCCTCACCAGGGAAGCGGCGCACAGTATGCCGCGCATCGTGCATGCCGGGGGTGACGCCACCGGTGAGTACATCGAGTCTACATTAAGCGAACAGGTGTTGATATCCGGCATCAATGTTCTTGAATACTGCCTGGCAACGGAAATTGTAATTGATAACAGCCAGGTTAAAGGTATAAAAGCAACGGATTTTCGTAGCGGCCTTAGCGCAGAATACGGGTGCCACTTCGTCATCCTGGCATCCGGTGGGTCAGGCCGTCTATATAAATATACAACCAATTCAGACACGGCAACAGGAGACGGCATAGCGCTGGCCTACCGTGCCGGGGCCGAAATCACCGACATGGAATTCTTCCAGTTCCACCCTACAGCGCTTCGCCTGCCTGGCGTATCGCCTTTCTTGATCAGTGAGGCAGTCAGGGGCGAAGGCGGTATTCTGCGTAACGTCGATGGCTACCGCTTCATGCCGGATTACGCCCCGGAAGGGGAACTGGCTCCCAGGGACATCGTCGCCCGCAGCATACTATTTGAAATGAGAAAAACAGGCAGCGACCGGGTATTTTTGGATGTCACCGGTATACCACCCATTACTGTTACCACGAGGTTCCCTCATATTTACCGGTTCTGCCTCGATCATGGCCTGGATATTTGCAAGGGGCTTATCCCGGTAGCGCCGGCCGCCCATTATCTAATGGGCGGGGTCAAGGTCAATACATGGGGAGAAACGAATATCAGCGGCCTATTCGCTGCAGGAGAGACAGCCTGCACTGGAGTACACGGGGCAAACAGGCTAGCTTCGAATTCCTTGCTGGAAGTTGTTGTCTTCAGTAAACGCATCATAGAAAAAACGCAGATGTCCAATAACCACCCTTCAACCCCGGTGGCCGCCGCCCCGGACTGCCACTACTTGTCCGCCCGTGCGGCCATAGACGACGTCCCCTTGCTGAACCTACCCACTTTGCAGTCCTTGCTGTGGGATGAACTCGGCATCGTCCGCTCCGGAGAAGGACTTAAACTTGCGGCAGGTATTTTATCTGCATGGCAGAATATGCTGCCTC
>JAPLHL010000155.1 GCA_026389655.1 Chloroflexota bacterium | reverse complement strand
CCCGGAAGACGTTGCGGGAATACTCGGGATAAAATATATGAGGGGCGCAGATAAGATAATCACCGGGATCGACAAGGAACTAAGGTGCATCGAATGCAATCTTACTCTGATTCTGGAAAAAGACGGCGAAAGACATGAAATACCCATTACTGCACACGTGCCGAAATTCTCTACAAAAAAGGTAGGAGTGCTGATCGGACGACAGGGTTTCTTTGAGTATTTCAATGTCACATTCTGCGAAAAAACACTCGACATCTACATAGAAAAAGCCGGAAAAAAGTGACAGGCTGGCTGATTCCTTTAGTGAAGGGTGAATCCCTGGTTTTAGTTGCTATAAATTCGCCTAATCGGCTATATCTACAGGTAGTGGTCGCAGGGCTTCCCTGGTCTTCGGACCGGGAGGAAGTTCCATCCACCCCTCGCATACAAAAGCCGGCGAGAGCTGGCATGCCGCGTTACAGAGACGTAGACGGCCAGTGGCGGTTCGATCATGATGTCCCCTGGGACTGAAGACGCCACCGGTCTTGTGAAACGAAGCGCGGCTTGGGTGCAAGTCCTTTGCGACGCTTAGAAGAATGCCCAAAGGTCATCTAGTCGGTCCTAAAGGACTGGTGTTTTAAAGACCTACAAAAGATGGACTACAGGCCACTGCCTGCTTTCCTTTCATATATTAATTTTCTGTCTTATATACTTTCTATAATATAATTTAATATGATGTGGGTCAGGTGCTGGCTCTACTGTTGACTCAAAAGATGCGCTATTTCCTAGAGTCGGTAGACACTGGTTACAAGAAAAGGGTTCGCGGACTGATGTCGTCTTTATTGCTCGCCATCTGCTTTTTGATGATTTCTTCCTGCGCGTCTTATGCCTCTCCCATTTTGAATTTTACTTATCCGACGAATACCACCGGATCATATTCGCGGAATAGCTGGGCTCCGGTCAACATATCAATCGGCGGGCAAAATCTGGATTCCTTCCGGTTCAACTGGAACGGTACGAACACCTCCATATATGATAGGTCGCTTGTTCTGGCATTTAATCTCAATAACAATTCCGTAATCGGCGAGAACGCAACTCATGTCGTGGACATCTCCAGACAGGGCAACAACGGAACGGTTTACGGGGCTGTTTGGAATCCTGCGGGGAGATTCGGCGGAGCCATGCAGTTCGACGGAGGCGATGATCATATAAATGTTGCGGATGATGCGAGCCTGAATTTCACGGACCGGCTGACGCTTGCCGCCTGGCTGAATATTTTGCCTGATTCTGTTCTCAACGTCTCAGTCGGAGATTCTCACACATGCGCTCTTCTCGCCGGAGGCGCGGCTGTTTGCTGGGGGAAGAATGACTATGGCCAGTTAGGAGATGGTTCATATCTCTCCAGGAACATCCCGGTTCCCGTAACTGGAGGATACAATTTTACATTGATAAGCGCAGGACTGCAGCATACATGCGGCGTGCTAAACAACGGATCGGTTCTTTGCTGGGGGAGTAACGCAGAGGGCCAGCTTGGCAACGGTTCTTCTGGAACAAGCAGTCCGTATCCTGTTTATGCGGCGGGGAATCATCTCTTTAGAACAGTGGACGCAGGTTACCATACATGCGGTGTTCTAACAAATAAAACCGCGATGTGCTGGGGTCCGAATAATCATGGTCAGCTGGGTAACGGTTCATCAGGGAATTCCAATCCGGTACCTGTTTACATTTCAGGGGATTATAATTTCACAGCAATAAGCGCAGGCTGGGACCATTCCTGCGGGCTGCTTGTAAACGGATCTGCCCTGTGCTGGGGGTATAACGTCCACGGTCAGTTAGGCAACGGTTCTGCAGGCATTGAGAATGCCCTTTACCCATTTTATGTTTATGGGAATTATCCATTCAAGCAAATAAGCGCAGGGAAGCAGTACTCCTGCGGTGTTCTGAATGACGGTTCCGGCAGATGCTGGGGATGGAATACAAACGGACAGTTAGGAAATGATTCTTATACGGATCACAGCGTTCCCATTTCTGTAGCCGGCAGCCATAATTATCTGCTGATACATGTCAGTTTGACCGGCTCGCATACCTGCGGTATCCTGCTAAACGGGTCTGCCCTGTGCTGGGGCGATAACTATTACGGCCAGCTTGGCGATGGGACG
>JAPLHL010000340.1 GCA_026389655.1 Chloroflexota bacterium | reverse complement strand
ATCGAAAAAGTCAGCAATAACTGCCTGTATGCGTAAGCTTCTCATCATATTAAATGCCATCGTAAGAACGGGATTGCCATGGAGTTACACGTCACTTCAAAACAGTCCTGAAAATTAATAATTAAGACAGTTGCTACGAAGTGATAAGTGCGCGTGCAATGGTCATCCGCTGCATCTCCGAAGTGCCCTCATAGATCTCTGTAATCTTGGCATCGCGAAGATAGCGCTCCATCGGGTAATCCCTGCAATAGCCATAACCGCCGTGTATTTGCAGGGCTTTGTTGGTAACAAAGCTGGAGACCTCGCCTGCATAAAGCTTGGCCATGGCAGCTTCTTTGAGGAACGGCTTGCCCTGGTCTTTCAGCCAGGCGGAGCGGTAAACCATCATCCTGGCAGCGTCGATCTGCGTAGCCATATCGGCCAGCATCCACTGGATAGCCTGGTGCTGCGCCAGCGGCTTGCCGAACTGGACGCGTGTCTGTGAATAGGCCAGCGCATCGTCGAATGCTGCCTGTGATATTCCAAGGGCTTGTGCTGCAACGGTAACACGGCTTGAGCTGATTGCCTCCATGGCGTATCTCAAGCCCTTACCGCTTTCCCCAAGCAGATTTGCCTTGGGGACCCTGCAATTCTCGAAGACCAACTCTGCCGTGGATGAGCCATGTATGCCCATCTTGTGTTCCAGCTTGCCCACCGAGTACCCGGGCATGCTGCTTTCTACTATGAAGGCGGACATGCCTTTAGCGCCCTTGGACTTGTCCTCCGTGGCGAATACCACGGCTATTGAGGCTTCAGCGCCGTTGGTAATAAATATCTTGTTGCCATTGATAATATAATCGTCGCCCTGCCTGGTTGCAGTCGTCTCGCAGGACGCTGCGTCGCTGCCCGCACCCGGCTCTGTCAGTACAAAACAGCAGATTTTCTCCCCGGTTGCGATAGGTGTGACATATTTCTTTTTCTGCTCTTCCGTGCCGAATTTATAAATCGGGTAACAGGCCAGTGAAAGGTTGGCCAGGAATATGGTCCCGACGCCCGCACTGGCCCTGGAGAGCTCTTCACAGCAAAGCGTCATTGAAAGATAGTCCATTCCGCTTCCGCCGTATTTCTCATCGATACTGATTCCGAAAATACCCAGTTCAGCAGCTTTTTTGAATATCTCGGCAGGGAATTTTCCCTCCTCGTCGATTTTCGCCGCTTCGGGTTTAACAACGTTAGTAGCGAAATCCCGTACCATTGACTGAAACATAGCCTGTTCTTCAGTTAAACAGAAATCCATGTCACCCTCCTAATATAACTCGTTTTTAACTGACTATCTGTTGCCCGATTGTGAATGCATCTTTCAGGGCTGTTGGATGGTTAGTAATGGCATTATAATTTTCTATACCCGGCACCAGCAGGTCTGCCGTGTAATCTACGTCCAGTGCTTTGAACCAGCTTTTGACCGTGGCGACCGACCCTTGAAAAAGGTTACTGTAGTTTTGGCCTCCAACCGAAATAAAAGCGCCTTTCCTGGGTACATCCTTATTTAAGCCTATCGGCAGCTTCATCAAGTATTTGATGACCCAGAGTGCCTGGCACCGGTCAATCATGGTCTTGGCCTGGGCTGTAACACCCATAAAAAATATAGGCGATGCAAGTATAAAACGGTCGAACTCACGCAGGTCCTGGTGTATCTCCTGCATGTCATCCTCGATGACGCACCTTCCTCCCGTCTGGATGCATCCGTCGCAGTGCTGACAGGGTGCGGTATCCAGGTCAGCCAGGATTACCTGCTTTACCTGCGCGCCCCTGCCGGCTGCCCCGGCAACGGCCTCATTCAATAGACGGTCGGTGTTGCCGCCGCGGCGCGGGCTGCCGGAAATACACAGCAGCTTTAGTTTACGGGGACCTGTATATTGAGACATGTTGATTGATTCCCTAATCAAAATGAAATGATATAACTTTACGCGGGCATTTTGCAATCAGGCTATATATTGGCTAAAATGTAGCAAATTCTGCGTTTACATTCTTATTAGATTTTCCATTATTAGGAGAGAAAAATGATGAAAGCTGAAATTTTGGAAAAAGCCAGGAAAGAAAAGAGGACTTTATTAACTGAAATAGAGTCCAAAGACCTGCTCAAGGTCGCCAAAATCCCTGTGATTGAAACAAAACTGGCAACAACCAAAACGGAAGCTATGGAATTGGCCAGGAAGATGGGATTTCCCGTGGTCATGAAGATTGTATCGCCCGATGTAGTCCATAAGAGCGATGCAGGCGGCGTAAAGCTGGGTATTCAGAATGGCACGCAGGTTGGTAAAGCTTATACTGAGATCCTGACAAACGTGAAAAAACATTATCCAAAAGCAAAAATAGTTGGTATTTCCGTGCAGAAGATGGCCAGGCAGGGTATTGAGGTCATAATCGGTATGACAAAGGATGCCCAGTTCGGCCCGGTCATAATGTTCGGCCTCGGCGGCATACTTGTTGAAGTTCTCAAAGATGTATCCTTCAGAATTGTTCCTATGACCAAGCGTGATGCTTCAGAAATGATAGGAGAAATTAAGGGATTCCCCATTTTAAAGGGCTATCGCGGGCAGGACCCTGCGGATATCCCCTATCTTGAGGACCTCATCGTGAAGGTCTCTGACTTCGTCGATAAAAATCCGGAGATCAAGGAGCTTGACCTCAACCCCATATTCGCATACAAGGACGGGGCAATGGCGGTAGACGCCAGGATTATCTTAGAACCCGTTTCTTAACCTGGAATATTGCCACAGGCGCGAGAACGCCCTTGCAGCCCTTTCAGGGGTCGGGTACGCGACATGCTTGCCATCCTGCTGTAATCCGGTAATGCATTGTACGTCGCTCGATCCCGGTATTGCTGAGATGAAAGACTTATCGGGGAATCTGGCTGCCATATAATTCAGGAACATCCTGAGACCCTCAGCAGTCCTGTCTACGAAAGCTAATTGCAGGAACATAACGCCCCCCAGTTCGTCGTCAGAAAGCAGGATATCCAGTATGTCCCGCATTGCGAGTCCCTGGTTCGGAGCCGCCTGCATTATCGGCCAGAAATCTACCGGGTTACCGACGTGAAGCCAGGGTGGGGCTATATCCTTTAATTTTTGAAGGGTTTGAGTGGAGAGCTCACCCATTTCCACACCTGAACCCTGTAGCGCATCCATAGTCATGATTCCAGCAGCCCCGCTGTAGGTGGCCACGGCAATCCTGTTATTTTTCATCAGAGGGGCAATGGTAAATAACCTGACAATATCATAGAACTCTTCCATGTCATTCACCCTTATGATCCCTGCACTTTTCAGTGCAGAGTCCCAAAGCAGGGTGTTCCCGGCCAGGGAGCCGGTATGTGACTGCATGGCTTTTGCGGCGCGATCGCTTTTGCCGGTTTTCAAAGCTATGATGGGCTTTTTTAAAGAAATACGTCGCGCCGTCTCAAGGAAACGTTTAGTGTCATTTATACCCTCGATGTGAAGGCCTATGACCTTGACCTGCGGGTCATCCTCAAAATACTCGAGGCTTTCTATGAAACCGATGTCACAGGCGTTGCCAATATCGATGCCCTTTCCTGTTAACCTGAACTCTGGGAAGCCGTGAAAGAAGGTTCCGGACTGGCAGATAACGCCTACCGGGACTTTATCCAATCTTATTTGTGCGAAGGAGGAACTGAAATTGATAAATCCGTTAGCTATGCCAAATGTATTGGGCCCAAGTACCCTTATGCCGGTATCGCGGATGACATCTTTCATTTGCCGGTTCAGTTCCTTTCCTTCTTTATCACCGGCGTCATTGAAGCCCTGTGCCACGACAACAGCGCATGCGATCCCCTTATCGGCGCATTCTTTCAATGTGCCGGGTACAGCTTCCCGTGGCGTCATAATAACTGCCTGGTCGATATGAGCGTCGATCTCGCCTACGCTGTGGTAAGCCTGCACACCTGATATCTCTGATGCATTTGGGTTGACCGGGTATACCTTGCCCGTATAACCATAAGCAAGCAGGTGTTGTACTAAATTCAAGGCAAATTCCCCGGTCTTGCGTGTTGCGCCTATAATGGCTACAGACTCGGGTTCGACCAGCCGTTTCATCATATCTTTACTGTCCAAGGGAGAGCTCCTTTTGTTAAATTTCTTGTACACAAAATAACAGGTTAGTTTATGCCTGAAGAGGCGATATTGTCAACGCGGCTGAACGTCGGAGTTTTGTACAAATTATTAAGATTGCTATATACTTTATAGCGGTGGTTGAAGTTTTAGGTTATCAGGTAATTAGTTAAATTAAATTCGATTTACTCAAAGCGCTGGATGACCATAGCTCTAACCAACTAACTATAAGGAGGTCATCCAGTGAGTTTTCAGGACAAAGATATCCAGTGCTCGGAATGCAAAACTAGTTTCACGTTCACTGCAAAGGAACAGGAATTTTTTGCTTCCAAGGGATATACCAATGAGCCCAAGCGCTGTCCGGCTTGCCGCCAGACCAGAAAGGCTGATGGTGGTGATAGACAGGGCCCTCGCAAGATGGTAGCGGCAGTCTGCGCAGAATGCGGACAGGCCACAGAAGTTCCCTTTCAGCCGCGTGAAGACAGGCCTGTATATTGCATAACTTGTTATGCAAAGACCAAGCTTGGCAAATCCCGCTAAATTCAGTATCAGATAAAGTGCGGGTGGCAAAACACTGCCCGCACTTTAAACATCCCTGCCGCTCCGGCGGTATTTATTGGTTTCGATATAAAGGAGGTATTCAAATGAATATTTTCGTTGGCAATTTGGCCCGTGAGGTGACGGAAGAGGACATAAAAGCGGAATTTGCTGCATTTGGGGAGATTTCCTCAATAGCGATAATCAAGGACAAATTCAGCGGGCAGCCGCGTGGATTTGCCTTTGTGGAAATGCCAAACAAAGAGGAAGGCGCGGCCGCACTCGCAGGTCTAAAAGGAAAAATGCTTAAGAACAGGACGCTTGATATCAGCGAAGCCAGGCCCCGCACGGAGAACCGTGGCGGAGGCGGCAGGTCCTTTGGTGGTGGTGGAGGCAGGTCAGGCGGTAGCTTCCTGGGCAAACGAAAACCGCCTCGCAGGCGCTAGGCTGTAAACTTTAACGGACTTTGAATTATTAGCCCGCCATTTATCACCCTGACGGTCAGGATCATTATTGGGTGGAAGTGGCGGGCTTTTATTTATCGACAGTCAAGAAGACTAAAACTATAATAATTCTTTTCCGTTCAGAGGCCCGGTATTATCCATGTTTAGCCACCGAATTATCCCTTCCCAAACGATTAGACAAAATGGCTTGACAGAAGGGTGTATAATCGTATCGTATTGTCAGACCATTAACGAAAAACTTAATGGATCATAGATGAGAGGTTTATTGAGAAAGAGGGTTGATTAATCCGGGAGGTGAACTGACATGGAGGTATCAACGAAAGAAAGAATCCCCAAACCACCGTATCGGCACTTGCGCCATTTTGCCTTTGATCCCAGCCTAAGCCGCCGCATTGGAACATGTGGAATCAACGAGGTAGTAGCCAATCTTCCGTGGGACAACGACCTGAAGATTGGCCCCATGGACGATTATCTTGAAGTTGTCGATTATGACCCGGCCAGCCAGGTGTTCTACGCTCCGGTAGACCTGAATGACCCGTTAATACTGGCGCAGGATGGACTTCCGCCCTCGGTGGGCAGTCCTCAGTTTCATCAACAAATGGTATACGCCGTCGCCCGTACTACAATTGCCCATTTTGAAAAGGCCCTCGGGCGCAGAGCGTTATGGGCGCCGCACCTGAACTTAAATGCACCCGGGAACAAACAAACTGAATATGTCGGGCGCTTGCGCATTTATCCTCATGCCCTGCGGGAAGCCAATGCGTATTACAGCCCCGCTAAGAAGGCGTTGTTATTTGGTTATTTTCCGGCGGAGGCCGCCGATCAGTCTGACAATTATCCGGGCGAAATAGTATTCGGTTGTCTCTCGCACGACATTATTGCCCATGAGACAACTCATGCGCTGCTCGATGGTATGCACGCAAGATTCATAGAACCTTCCAATGAGGATGTACTGGCTTTTCATGAGGCTTTTGCCGATATAGTGGCCCTGTTCCAGCATTTTACCTATCCTGAAGTGCTGCGTCACCAGATAGCCCGAACACGGGGGGATCTGAAAAGCGAGAATCTTCTCGGGGAGTTGGCATTCCAGTTTGGCCAGGCAATTGGAAACCGCGGAGCTTTGCGTAGCGCTATCGGAGATTATGATAAGAATGGCAATTGGGTTCCCGAGACGCCTGATCCTGAGAAAATTCATACTCTAACGGAAGTGCATGCCCGCGGTTCGATACTTGTAGCTGCCGTATTCGACGCATTCAATATGATATACAAATCGAGGATTGCCAGTGTGATCAGAGTTGCCACAGGCGGCACAGGCATATTGCCTGAAGGCGAACTGTATCCCGACCTTGTCGATTCGCTGGCAGAGGAAGCGGCAAAAACGGCGGGGCAGATACTGCAGATCTGTATTCGTGCACTTGACTACTGCCCTCCGGTGGATATCAATTTTGGCGATTACCTTAGAGCTTTGATCACAGCCGACTACGATCTTGTAGCCGACGATCGTTACAACTACCGTCTGGCTTTCATCCAGGCATTCCGTCAGAGGGGAATTTATCCCCACGATGTAAGAAATATGTCTGTGGAAAGTCTCGTATGGGACCGGCCTGAGCATCCCGAAGTTTTCAAGGAAGTGTTCACGGGGGATTTTCTCAAAGACATCATGGGCAGGAAAACGGACACCGGGAGCCGGAAACAAATGTTTTATCAGGCTCAGAAAAACCAGGCCCGGTTTCACGCTAAATTGGCCAAGAGTCCCCTTATGATAGCAGAAGCCAAAATAGTGCAGAAAAGCAAGAAACTGACCTTCTTCAGGGATAGTCCG
>JAPLHL010000275.1 GCA_026389655.1 Chloroflexota bacterium | reverse complement strand
CAACTAAGGTCCATATCCCACTCCTTTGTTTATTCCGGTATACAGGAGACCATCAGCTATTTTTCCGATAGGACTGCGTCACTGATTTTCGCACTATCTGAATGGTAAAACTTGGCCATTATGAAATATGCGATTGCGCAGAACAATATGGCTGGTGGTACCCAAAACAGGGCTGCTTGCAGGCCGCTGGCATCACCCCCTAACTTATCAGACATCATGCCCACGAAAGCCGGGCCTGTAGCTGAGCCAACTATAAAAGTTATAAACGTGCCGATGCCAAGGGCCGTCGTCCTGAGAGGAGCAGGAGTCACATCAGTCCTGATCGTCAAAGAAACCGGCAGCAGCATGTTACCAAAGAAGAGTTGTACCACAGCTAATACGATGAACCAGGCTACCGGGTAGCTAAGTGCGGCAACCATCGCCACAGAAAAAATCCCGTACAGAATTGCTGTTGTACCAATAAAAAACGGCCTGCCGTTTTTACTGCGTTTCTGCCATTTATCGGCGATAAAGCCACCAAGCGGGGCTGCCACTATTGCAATCAGGCCCACCAGGCCGTATATCAGACCGGCCGTGGCTGGAGTCATTTTGTAAATACGCATTAGCATGGCGGGCATCCAGGAAAGGAAGGCCAGCATAACAAAGAACATGAAACACTGACCGATGATATCGATATAGAATGACTTGATCTTAAACAGGCTGCCCCATGAACTAAAGTACGATTTACTGAAAAATGCTTCGCCCTCTTTTTTGATTGTCTTATAATCAGGCAGAAAGAAGGCGATTATTCCAAGTATTACGCCCGGTATGGCAAAGATGAGAAATGGGCTGCGCCAGTCCTGCGTTTGAGTAATTATAATGCCACCCGCTATCAGACCCAGCGCCGTACCAATCTGCACAGCGGATGTGAATATACCGATTATCCGTGATCGTATCTCCTTACGGAAAGAGAGAGACAACCAACCAACGCCCCCGGTAACATAACCGGCTTCGCCGATACCTACTGTAAACCTTGCAATGGCCATCTGGATAAAGCTAGTGCACAGGCCTGTTGCGAAGGTGGCGATGCTCCATATTATGCCCATAATTGCTATGCTCTTGCGGCGGCTCCACCTTTCAACTAGCATGGAGGCCGGAATTGTCAACAAGGCAACACCAAGAAGGAACACAGACTGCAATATACCCGCCTGCGTATCCGTTAAACTCAGGGCCTTTTTTATTGGTTCAAGTGCCACTGAAAATATGGCACGATCGGCGTAATTCATTGCATAAAGGAGGAACAACATTATGAGTATGAATACACTGCCCGCTCCTCCAACTTTATATTCTTTATTATCTTTTTTTTCTACCATCTCTACTCCTTCAAACACTAAAGCTTCAATTGCTGCATATCGATAGACCGGTTTCAATGTCTAATCATAAATGATCCCTCCCTCAAAACATGGGCTTTCTAGAGTTTTGCAGCAAACCGTTTGACCTCCCGGATGTAAATATCAGGTTTTTCCAAAGCAATGAAATGCCCACAGTCCATGTGAACATATTCAAAGCCACCCTGGACCATCGATCGGATACGCTGGATATCATTGTCGTCCAAAGCGCCGACCAATTCCTTTTCTTCAGTTAAGAACCAGGGCGCATGGAAGAACAGCATCGGAACCTTGATCTTACTTAGCATCGTAGCGTGATCGAGATCCCTGCCCATGGTCCCCTCCACAAAGGCCTTCGAAAAATCCGGGTCGTAAACTGACATACCCTTAATTAAAAGCCGTACTTGCGGTGGCAAGCCGGGTATATTTACAGGCTGGCCGGGACGGATCCATCGGTTAAAAGCTATTATTTTGGAGACGGCGACGGTCACTCCCTTCGGTATGGTTAAAACTTCTTTTCCTGGCTCAACAGGAAGTTCAAATTCTGCGAAGAAGCGCGAGAGCCCCCCACCACCAGGGGTCCCCATTTTAGTAACACAGTCGCTAAAGGTATGAAAAACGTATGTACCTTTTATATGTTCCCAATCGCAACGGAATAATGGCGGATCTTCCTCAACTACTGCTTTGACCCATTCGGGCGCATATGCAGCCAACCAGGCAACTAATACTCCTCCCGACGAGTTACCTGTAACAATCGCAGGTTTTGTTACCACCTGGCTTAGAAAAAGAGTCATATCATGGCCAAGAGTATTAAAAGTATACTTTCCCGGGGTTTGCGTGGAACTGCCATGACCACGCAAACTTACAGCGAATACTTGGAAATTACGCGAGAGATCAGGCATGACCAACTCATATTCCTCCCATGTCATCCACTGTGCGGGACAAAAGACAATCGGTGGACCGTTAACCGGGCCGACAACATAGTTTAATTTAACTTCGCCAGTGTCAAAATACTTCTCTTCGATTCCCGCTTTTTTGAGTGCGCTTATCAATTTCGTAACCTCCTTCTCCTAAACTAAATTTTCCCTTCTTCCTTTAGCATTTTTGTTACCTTTTCCCGCAGGCTCTTCTTTTCATATTTGCCGATTTTTGTTATGGGCAATTCGTCAATAAACTCTATGCGCTCCGGTTGTTTGAATTCAGCAACCTGCACTTCTTTACTAAGAAAAGCCCTCAGTTCGCCTAGATCAAATGTCTGGCCCTGTTGCGGTACTATGAATGCACATACCCTTTCGCCCATTGCCTTGTCGGGCATACCGACCACAGCTACATCCTTAACCTTGGGGAACTTTTGAATATACGTTTCCACTTCTTCAGCGTTGATTTTTTCCGCACCGCGGTCGATGCAGTCCTTGATACGGCCGGTCCAGGTAATGTGCCTATCACTATCCATCCGTACAAGGTCACCCGTCTTGTAATAACCGTCTGGTGTGAAAGCCTCCTTATTGCGTTCAGGCGACTTGTAATATCCGCATATTGTGTATGGGCCACGGCATTGCATTTCGCCTATCTGGCCGTGGGCCACTTCTTCATTAGTCTCCGGATCGACTACCCTGCATTCATCCGCTTCCGATACAGGACTACCACTGGTGTTATGTCTGATTTCGGGCGGATCAGTCCACCGTGTCCAGCAGATCAATCCCTCGGACATGCCATAGGTCTGGATACCGTCACAATGAAAGATATCCATAAATTTCTGCGTAGCGGCATCCCCGGGGATCCAAATTCCCATGATCCGCTTCAAGGAAGAAATGTCGTACTTTTTTCTCAATTCATCCGGCAGTTCCAGCAAGCGGTGTATAAAAATAGGGACAATCCCCATCGTATCTGCCTTGTTCAAATGTACGCCTTCGAGGAGTCCCTCCGGAGATATGGAAGGGGGCAAAACGACGCAGCCGCCCCGACTGTGAAGGGGCAGCATCAAGCAAACAAGAGCTACATTATGTACTAAAGGAGTGCTTGCCATTACCCGGGACTTCTCGTTGTAGCCCAGGGCTGACGCAACGCATTTTGCGTTGTAAAGGTAATCATTATGAGTGCGGGGGATAATCTTAGGGACCCCCGTCGTGCCGCCTGAGAGCTGAAATAAGGCGGGCTCCATAGGATCGGGTCGGTATTTTTTCAATTCTTTTTTAGCTTTTTCGCCGTCTAACTCCTCATCCATAAATGAATTGATTGAGTGTATGCCATGGTTTTGCGACTTGCCCACAGTCAGGATCAGTTTTATATACGGAGACTCGTTGCGTATTTTTTCCGCAAATTCCTCGTAATCGAAGTCTCTGACTTTTCCGGCGGGTACTATATGGACACGGGCTTGACTTTCCTCTGCAATATAATTGATCTCTGACTGGCGGTGGGTGGGCAATGAGCTGATGGGGATAGCCCCGATTTTCAAACAGGCATAATACACATAGACAAGTTCCGGCATATTAAATAACTGCAGTATTATGCGGTCGTAAGTTTTAACCCCCAGTTTTATCAGGTTGTGGGCTATGCGTGTTGAGTATGCATCCATCTGCCGGTATGAAATATCTTTTCCCTGGTAAGCCAGTGCAGGCCTATCTGCATACTTCTCGACCCAGCTTTCGAAGGCCTCACCTAAAGTGACTCCCTCCCAATAACCCTTCTCCTTGTAGGTCTTCACACATTCTTTTGGCCATGGAACAAAGCCTTCTAGCATCTGATTTACCTCCTTTACGATTAGATTATGATTAGACGTTGGGCAACTGCCTTATTATTCCTCCACAGCACGAGACGGAATCGCTGGTTCATAAACGCTGACTCGTTAAACTTTATGCACTTAAATAGTCGCATCCTTTTTCAGTTCTTCTATTTCTCCTATACCGTAACCCAATTCTTCCCCATATATTTCCAGATTGTGTTCACCAATAAGAGGGGCCCGGCGCGATATGCGCCACGGAGTTTCAGACAATCTGTAAGGGGCTCCAGGATAGGTGAAGACCTGGTTAAGCTCTGAATGACTTACATCAACAAAATACTGACGCTCTTTCAAGCCTATGTCTTCCATAACGGTTTTGGCATCATTAACTGGCATCAGTCTCACACCCCGAGTCTGGGCGCCTACAAATAATTCTTCCATTGTGTGTGTATTCAAAAATGCCTGCCAGACCTCCTCAACATGGGCCATCTCCTGCGGATAATCCTTGAGGCTCTTGAGAGGTCCCTGGCTTGCTTTACGCTTGGACCCCGAGCCAGGTGGCGCTGCTCCCATCATAGCTGCAATCACATCAGCATATTTTTCATCCCTCAAATCTGCTGCCATCCCTTCACTCTCCATCCACTCCAACATCTGTTCAGCACCGCCACCACCTAAAGCGCTACAGACCACCCTGCCATCCTTGCAATCGAAGATGTCCCGCTGCATCCTGTAATATTCAAGCCCGGTTCTATAGCGATTTTTCCCGGAAATCCAATAGGTAAAAGGGACCATTTCAGACATTCTTAAATTGGTCCCC
>JAPLHL010000033.1 GCA_026389655.1 Chloroflexota bacterium | reverse complement strand
GCGGCCAAAAACCTGATGCGCAGGCGTGTCAGGACTTCACTGACAATAACCGGCGTTGCAATTGCCATAGCTGTGCTTTTCAGCCTCCTGGCCTTCAATGCGGGCTACGAAAAACAGTTGAGCGGAGAACTTGGCAGCATGGGTATAAATATGCTGGCCGTTCCCAAGGGCTGCCCGTATGAGGCTGCCTCTCTCATAATACATGGCGGTGTTATACCTAAATATCTTTCTTATGATGATCTGGAAAAGGTGAGGAATATAGATGGTGTCGAAATTGCCAGTCCCATGTTGCTGCACCAGTTTTTTAAAGATGATAAGCCCCATATAGTCTATGGGATAAATATCGATGACCAGAAACAGCTTAAACCATGGTGGAAAGTCGAGGGCAGGTATTTTACGGAAGGTGAAAGCGGTGTAATGGTCGTCGGACGCAGCCTGGCTGAAAAAGAGGACCTGAAAGTAGGGCAGGTACTTCAGTTCGGCCCCACCGGGGTCCCCACTACCATTGTAGGCATACTTGAACGGACCGGGACCCAGGATGATGAGTTCCATTTTTTACCGCTTGCTGATAGTCAAAAGATCTTTGGCAAAGAGGGGCAGATCACCACCATAGCTGTGAAAGTTAAGGATGTTTCCCAAATTTCAGCTATAGGCAAGAAGATGGAACAGATACCGGATATCCAGGTAGTCACCATGACGCAAATCCAGGGTACGATTATGAACCTGGTAGGGTCGGCCCAGACACTGCTTTTCTCGGTGATTATTATTGCGCTGTTTATCAGCGCTGTGGGCATCATGAATACTCTTATAATGTCGGTCAACGAGAGGACCAGGGAGTTCGGCATGATGAAGGCGGTCGGAGCGTCCGGTTGGGACGTGTCCGGGCTGATAGTTATGGAAACATTGATATTAACACTAATTGGCTGTGCGGTTGGATTAATAGTCGCCCTGGCCGGATCTAAGCTTGTCGAAAGCTTTGTGCGCGGGGTCATTCCGTATGCGCCTGCAGGCAACCTGATAGTTGTCGAGCCGTGGCTGGTTTTTGCCTGTATTGGCTTTGCACTGGTAATCGGCCTGTTGTGCTCAATCTACCCGGCCATTAAAAGTGCAAGGCTGACCCCAATGGAAGCGATGAGGAGCGATCTGGAATGAAAAAGGAAATTATAGTTAGTAGAGGCCTGTCTAAAGAGTACAGGCGCGGTAGCGAGAGAGTGCATGCGCTCAAAGATGCGGATTTTTCCGTCGGAGAAGGGGAGTTTGTTTCAATTGTGGGGCCTTCGGGCTCCGGAAAATCCACCCTTCTGCAACTTTTAGGCTTGCTTGAGGCTCCAACGGCCGGGAGTATAAACGTTGGCGGGACTGAGGCAGGTGGACTTCCCGAACGGGACCTGGTCAAGCTGCGCCGGAACAATATTGGGTTCGTTTTTCAGCAATTTTTACTTCTGCCAACCTTGACAGTCAGGGAAAATATCGAGTTGCCGTTGCTGTTTAACAGGAAAAACGTTAAGCCTGAAAAGATAGCTGAGATAATCGAAATGCTGGGGCTGTCGCACCGTGAGAAGCATTTGCCCCATCAACTCAGCGGCGGTGAGATGCAGAGGGTCAGCATCGGACGCG
>JAPLHL010000079.1 GCA_026389655.1 Chloroflexota bacterium | reverse complement strand
TATGCTATGACTGTATTACAGTGGCTGTTTTGCTGCCTTGTACTGAGTATATTTAGCCAGTTACCTGTGTGGAATTGAAACAGATGTAAGGATACACAACTTTGGAAGTTTACTGCATAGCTGGAGAATAATTAGATATACTGAGCAGTACAACTTCACAGTACAAAATATAGCACAGCGAAAAATATGGTGTCAATATTCATGTGGTAGACAACTGAGTGGTCTTTGAGCTTTTCCCTTGAAATATAGTAATTTGGCTTTATCAGAAGTGATGGGGAAAATCCGCTGACAACTTGAGATTGGGGAATTAGCTGTCTCAGCTTTATTATTTCTTCTTCGTTGGGCCTGTAGACATAATGCCGCTCAGCATGAGATCAGACATATGTGCAGCTATCTCCTTAAGTGTCATGGTCCCTTCGGGAGAGTACCATACCAGGGTATAATTTGCGGCGCCAACCATGGTGTAAACCAGCAGCTTCACATCTATCTTCTTGAACACACCCTGCTCAATCCCTTCATAAATAATCTGGCATAGCATGTCTTCATAAGTGTCTCTGAGCTTCACTATCTCTTTTTTATGCCTGCTTATGATAAGCCAGTCTTGCTGAGGCATCATCGATCCAACGCCGGCGACTACAGCCTGGGATATATGATTTTCAATTGCCCTCCTGAATTTAGAGTCGGGGCTGTCGTCATCCTTAACTATCTTTTCCAGGCTCTCTATTACTATTTTATATGCGATGCGATGTAAATCGAAGATGATCTCTTTTTTACTGGTCCAGTGGTGATAGATGCTGACTTTGCTTATGTGTAACCTCTCTGCGATCTGGTCCAGAGTTACGTTGGCATACCCTTTTTCACCTATCAATTCATTCGCCGCCTCTAATATCTTCTTCTTGACCTCACGGCGAGCATCTATTTTTAATTTGTACGATTTATCTGCGTCCATTATTCAATCCTATTAACAGTTGTTATGTAAATACTCAGTAGTTTTACTGAGAAGTCCCAAATATCCCCACTAGTGTTCAGATTCTAGGTTAAACTAATAATTTTGTCAAAATGCAGCGCAGGTTCAAAGGCGGCAATTCAGGCGGTTTTGACATGTGCATTTGAGGTGTGGTAAATTTATGACGCTACAAGTACTGAGTAGTTTTACCCGACGGTTTTTTCTATTGTTCTGTAGTAATTGGTTTAGAGTTTTGCTCCGGTAGTAACATATGAAGGGGTGAATCATGGATTTTCAATTGTCAGAGCACCAGGAAATGCTTAAGTCCACTGTTAGGGAGTTTGTAGCTAAAGAGTGTCCGAGACAGATGGTTCGCAAATGGGACGAGGAACACGTATTTCCGAAAGAAGTATTCGATAAACTGAAAAAGCTCGGGCTTATGGGCGTAATCATACCGACTGAGTATGGTGGTATGGGTGGAAATATCATGGACTATACCGTAATTGTTGAGGAGCTGGCGAGGTCGAGTTTCTGGGGGCTGGCTTCGTATTTCAACGCTGTCACTATGTATGGCGCGGATATGATATTGCACTGCGGGAACGAGGAGCAGAAGAAGCATTATCTGCCTAAATTGGCCAAGGGAGAACTGCTTTTCGCCTACGGTATTACGGAACCGGATTCCGGGTCGGATGCTGCCGCAGCCAGGACTATGGCTACCGAGCAGGGCGATAACTTTGTTCTCAACGGCACAAAGATGTTTATCACGCTCGCGGATAAGGCGGATTATACTATCACCCTGGCCAGGACGGATAAAAATGCTCCGAAGCACAAGGGTTTATCTTTATTTATTGTAGATACAAAATCGAAGGGATACAGCGCTAAACCGCTGAAAAAAATGGGCGGGTTCACCGACACTACCTGTGAGGTTGTGTACGATAATGTGGTTGTTCCCAGGTCAAATGTGCTGGGCGGTCCGGAAGCTGTAAATTTTGGCTGGCAGTTGCTGATAAGCACTCTGGAAACCGAGCATCTTGAAGTAGCGGCCAATTCCCTGGGCTATGCGCAGGCTACTTTTGACGACGCGCTTGCTTATGCCAAGGAAAGGAAAGCATTTGGCCAGACAATCGGAAAATTCCAGGCTATCAGTCACATGCTTGCAGAGATGGCGGTAGATCTGCATCTGGCCAGGCTCTGTGTATATCAGCTTGCATGTTTAAGGGATGCAAATAAACCCTGTTTCCAGGAGGCCTGTATGGCGAAGCTGACTGCAACTGAGTGCTGGACCAATATGGCACACAGGGCTATGCAGATATTTGGCGGATACAGCCTGATGTATGATTACGACATTCAAAGGTCTTTGCGGGACTCATATATCCTGCTTATCGGCGGAGGAACGCGGCAGATCCAGAAAAACATGATTGCCAAGTCCCTGGGTCTTTAAATCCGGCATTTGATCTAAATTAAGCTCTCCGCGAAATTAAGAAAGACTTTTACAACGAAGATACTCGTAATTTAATTATAAGGGAGGTCACCAATGGGCTTGAGAACAGTCGAACAATATAAGGAAAGCTTACGGGACGGAAGGGAAGTATACATGTATGGGGAGAAGGTGAAAGATGTCACCACTCACCCTGCGCTCAAAGTTTGCGTGGAAACCATGGCAGTAGACTACGAGTGCGCTGAACTTCCCCAATTCAAAGACCTGGCTAATATCTATGACCCGGAATTGAAGCAAGATGTCAGCAGGTACTACTACATTCCCAAGACCGGGGAAGACCTGGTTAAAGCCACAGACCTCATTATAGCTACTTCGACCTATGCGGATGGCTATATTCCACTTGCAAAAGATATTGGCGCCGATGCAATTAATGCCATACAGATTTTTGCCAATATTACCGGTAACAAGGATTACCAGGAACGGGTGCATAATTTCCGCCAGTATTTAATGAAAGAAGACCTGGCCATCGTATCCGCGGTTACCGATGCCAAGGGTGACAGGCTGATGCGTCCCTCAGACCCCAAACAGGTGCATCCTGATTTTTATCCCCGGGTAGTCGAAAAGAACGCCAAGGGAATTATAGTCAGGGGCGCCAAGATGCATATCACTGGCTCTGCTTACTCCAATGAAATATTCGTGATACCGGGTAGGGCAATGACCGAGGCGGACAAAGACTATGCCGTGGCATTTGCCATTCCCTGCAATACCAAAGGCCTTAAGCAGATCTGCCGCCCTATCAAAGCAGGTATAAGTTCCATGGAATTCCCCGTCGAGCGTCCATGGCGGATGCATACCGATCAATTAATTATTTTCGATGATGTCTTTGTCCCGTGGGAGCGCGTCTTTATGTGCGGTGAGTGGAAACAGGCTTTCCTCATAGCACATAATTTCGGATTGCTTCACAGGCGCACCGGGTGTGCGTACCGTATCCCCATATCAGAGATTTTTGTCGGCATGGCTTATGCTATAGCTGAATATAATGGCGTTGCCGATGTTCCTCATATTCGAGAGAAATTGACCGAAGCCGCTATGTATCTCCAGACCCTCAAATCTCTTACGCGTGCATCTTGCCTCGATTTTGTGATGCATGGTGGAATGCCTGTACCGAACCCGGTGACCACCAATATAGCCAAATATCATTTTGCCGACAAATATCACAGCCTCGTAAAGTTGATCCAGGATATTTCGGGAGGCGCCTTAATTACCAAGCCTACCTACCTGGACTGGCAGAACCCGGATGAACGGCCGTACCTTGAAAAATACTTGAGTGGCAAGTCCGGCACCTCAGCAGAAGCAAGGCTGCGCATGTTCGACCTGATTCGCCGGCAGATTGCATCCGAATATGAAGTCATGGTATTGCATGGTGAGGGGTCCCTGATGTCCCAGAGGATGATGATACTTGGCGAAGCCAGGGAAGAGCTCAAGAGATGTAAGAAACTTGCAGATACAATGGCTGGCATTAATTAGATAGCAAAATATATCAGGAGGATATTGATGGATACTTCATATTTATCATTGGCAGGGAAAGTCGCTCTGGTAACCGGTGGAAGCCGGGGAATAGGCAGGTCTATCGCATTGCAGCTCGCTGACGCCGGCGCTGACGTGATAGTCAGCAGCCGCAAACTTCCGGACCTGGAAAAAGTCGCCGAAGAAATTAAGGCTAAAGGACGGAAGGGCCTGGCTGTTACGGCTCACAATGCCAAGATGGAGGACCTGAATAACCTGATGGCCAAAGTGAAGGAGGAATTCGGCCGGCTCGATATTCTCGTGAATAATGCTGTAGCAAACCCGGTCATGGCAGATGTGCTGCACATGGAGGAGGCTCCGTTCGACCTTATTATGAGTGCTAACATCAAAGGCTATTATTTCTTAAGCCAGGCTGCTGCCAGAATGATGGTAGCGCAGGGCACAGGAGGTGCAATTGTAAATATCGCCTCGGTAGGCGGTTACTTTGTGACGATAGGTCTTGGACCGTATTGTATCAGCAAAGCGGCAATAATAATGATGACCTGGCCGCCGCCGAGCGAGTACAGCAACCCGGCCAAGGCGGGACCGGCCACCAATCCCCCGAACTGGGCGGTCGTAAGCCAGCCATAGGCGCGGCTTCGAACCTCGTTGGTGGTTATGTCGGCGACGAACGCTTGGCCCGCCGGGCTCTTGTAGAACGCGATGAGGCCGTCAATCTCATCCTGTTCAAAAGTGTCGCGATAGACCTGAACGAACAGTGGTTTCAATTTCTCCCAATTCATTTCCTT
>JAPLHL010000366.1 GCA_026389655.1 Chloroflexota bacterium | reverse complement strand
GCTCCCCGTCCCTGAGAGTTGTGTCAAAAATGAGGACACGTTCACCTTTCATAATGCACCTGCTTATGATTAAAGTATAAAGGCGGCTTAAGGCCGTTATTTAAGCCAGGGCATCATGGAGCGCAGCTTCTTCCCGACAACTTCAATCTGGTGTTCAGCTTCTTTTCGTTTGAGGGCGTTATAAACGGGACGGTTTGCCTGGTTCTCGAGGATCCACTCCCGGGCAAAACTGCCGTTCTGTATCTCTTCAAGTATCTCGGCCATCTCTTCCCTGACTGTTTCATTAATGACCTGCGGTCCGCGGGTGTAATCTCCATACTCAGCGGTATCGCTGACGGAACGGCGCATGAAGGTCATGCCGCCCCTGTAGATCAGGTCGACGATGAGCTTAAGCTCATGCAGGCATTCAAAATAAGCGATCTCAGGCTGGTAACCGGCTTCCACCAGTGTCTCGAACCCTGCTTTGATCAACTGGGTTACACCGCCGCAAAGGACGGCCTGCTCGCCGAAGAGATCGGTTTCAGTTTCTTCTTTGAAGGTCGTTTCGATGACGCCTGCTCTGGCGCAGCCGATGCCCCTTGAATATGCCAGGGCCTGCTGCTTGGCTTTGCCCGAAGCGTCCTGGTAGACAGCGATGATGGCCGGGGGGCCGTTCTTCTCAACAAAAAGCTGGCGGACCATAGGTCCGGGGCATTTGGGAGCGATCATGGTTACATCTATAAAATCGGGGGGTACGATTTGACCGTAATGGATGTTGAATCCATGGGCAAACATCAGGGTCTTGCCCTTGGTCATCTTATCGGCGATGGAATCCTTATATACTTTGGCCTGGAGTTGATCAGGGACCAGCATCATGATTACGTCAGCCCTTTTTGCCACGTCTCCTGAGTCGGAGACGTCGAAGCCTGCCTTCTTGGCGGCTTTGTATCCCTCGGTTCCTTTGGCCTCAGCTACGATTACTTTGATCCCGCTGTCACGCAGGTTCTGGGCATGCGCATGTCCCTGGTTGCCGTAGCCTATAATGCCTATGACCTTATCCTTCAATAATGCCATATTCGCATCTTTTTCGTAGTAAATCTTTACCATAGTTCCTCCTTTACATAATACCTTTAATATTTAAATAAATTTATGCTTTGCAGCAAAATCTACCAGTTGGGAAGGGTCTCTTCTTCCGGGGCCACGTGTTCTACCATGTGTCGTAATGGCTTGTGTTCTTCAATCGTCAACGGCCCGGCGCCGCCGCGTGGCAGGGCTATTGTGCCGGTCCTCGAAAGCTCCCTTATGCCGAAGCCTCGCAGCAGTTCCACCAGCGTGTCCACTTTCTCCTGGTTTCCGGTTACCACAATTATCAGGGAATCAGGTGACACATCCACGATGTTCGACCTGAATATATCGACTATCTGAATGATCTCGCTTCGCGTAGAAGGGGTGGCTTTGACTTTAATCATGGCCATCTCACGGGAAACAGGATTTTCGTTCGTGATGTCGGTTATCCGGATTACCTCGATGATCTTGTCCAGTTGCTTTCTTGCCTGCTCCACCCCGGCGTCATCACCCTCGACCACAATGGTCATGCGGGATAGATGAGGCACTTCGATGCTGCCGACGGCAATGCTGTCGATATTGAAATTCCGTCTCCTGAGCGTGCTGGCAATTCGGTTCAACACTCCCGGACGGTCCTGTACAAGCGCAACCAGTATATGTTTTCTATTCAACTGAAGGTCTCCCTCAATATTTCGCAGCCATCTATTTTTTCAGGCTTCCGGTTGGGCTGGGCATCTCCAGGAATTCCACTATTATCTTTCCGGGAGGAACGAACGGGTAAACGTTTTCTTCCGGTTCGACCACAAACTCGATCAGGAACGGCCCTTTATGTGACATGGATTTTTGTATCGCTGGCTTTACATCTATCTTCTTGGTTACTCTGACTCCCTCTATACCGTATGCTTCTGCAATCTTGACGAAGTCAGGATTATAAAGCTTAGTTCCAAAGTAACGCTTGCTGTAGATG
This sequence comes from Chloroflexota bacterium, assembly GCA_026389655.1. Lineage (GTDB taxonomy): Bacteria > Chloroflexota > Dehalococcoidia > GIF9 > UBA5629 > JAFGLP01. Next base: position 3,276 of record JAPLHL010000366.1, on the reverse strand, counting down.
AGTTCCTGCCACTGGCGCACCATGCCCAGCCAGCCGTTATTAAATACTGCTATCTTGATATCCAGGTTCTCCTGGGCGATCGTGGCAAGCTCCTGGATGGTCATCTGGAAACCGCCGTCACCGCACAGACACCAGACTGTCTCGTTCGGTGCTCCGATCTTGGCGCCGATGGATGCCGGCAATCCGAAGCCCATTGTCCCCAGGCCGCCGGATGAGACAAAGCTGTTGGGTTTATCATAGTAGAAATACTGTCCGGCCCACATCTGGTGTTGGCCGACATCGGTACATATGATCGTATCGCCCTTTGTAGCTTCATGTATTTGCCGGATAATATATTGAGGCAGCACGTTCTCATGCTCCCTTATATCCGTAGCCGGATGCAATGAACGCCATTCGTCCAGTTGAGACAACCAGATGATATGTTCGCGCTTGGTTAGCTGCTTGTTAAGCACCTGCAATATGTTCTTCACATCACCGACTATAGGCACGTCGGCGGAGATGTTCTTGCCTATCTCTGCCGCATCGATATCAATATGTACGATCTGGGCCTGAGGGGCAAAAGTGCTTGTGCCGCCGGTAGCCCTGTCATCGAATCTCATACCCACGGCAATAAGTAGGTCCGAGCTGTGTACGGCCTTATTGGCATAACCCATGCCGTGCATCCCCAGCCAGCCGTAGCTCAGCACGTGGGATTCAGGGAAACAGCCTATCCCCAGGAAAGTAGTTACAACCGGTATCTGCGATTTCTCGGCCAGCTCTTTCAGCTCGGGGAATGCCTGTGAGATATTAACTCCGCGCCCGGCTATAATGACCGGCCGCTCAGCGCTGTTAATTAAATCAGCTGCCTTCTTTATCTGTGACGGATGCCCGAACAGCTTTGGCTTATAGCCAGGCAGGTCTATCTTTTCCGGGAAAATGAACTCCGTCTTGTTCTGGAATACATCCTTGGGTATATCCAGCAGCACTGGGCCGGGTCTGCCGGTCTGCGCCACATGGATTGCTTCTCTCACGGCGCTGGCAATGTCTCCGGTATCCAGTACAAGCTGGTTGTATTTCGTAATCGGGACCGTGATGCCTGTGATATCGATTTCCTGGAATGCGTCTTTTCCTATAAAGGACGTGTTGACCTGTCCGGTGATAGCCAGCAATGGCACTGAATCCAGGTATGCATTGGCAATACCCGTGACCAGGTTGGTTGCGCCGGGCCCCGATGTAGCCAGGCAAACGCCTATCTTTCCGGTAACGCGGGCATAAGCGTCTGCTGCATGCGCTGCTCCCTGCTCATGCCTGACCAGTATATGTCGCAGTTCGGGATATTTAGGCAGTGTATCGTATAAAGGCAACAATACGCCGCCGGGGAAGCCGAATATTACTTCGACCCCCTCCTTAATCAAACACTCACATAAAATTTCTGCGCCGGTCTTCATCATCTGCGCCCATTACTCCTGGTCTTTCAATACTGCGCCCTTATTGGCAGGGCCGACCATTTTAATGTATCTCTTCAGGTAACCGCTCTTGATGCTGCTCTTAAATTGTGGAACGCTCTTTAAGCGCTTTTTAATCTCGGCTTCGCTTACCTTAAGCTCCAGCTTCCTTGCAGGTATATCTATGCTGATTATATCACCATTCCGAACAGCAGCTATCGGGCCGCGGTCGGCTGCTTCAGGAACTACGTGACCGATTGCCGCACCCTTTGTTCCGCCTGAGAACCGCCCATCGGTTATCAGTGCCACGGAGTTGTCCAGTCCCATGCCGCTCAGCAGCGAAGTGGGCGTAAGCATCTCGCGCATGCCCGGACCGCCCCTGGGTCCTTCGTATCGTATTACAACTACATCGCCCTTCTTTATCTTGCGCGCCATAATGCCTTTAGTGGCATCTTCTTCATTTTCAAATACGCGTGCCGGGCCCTTATGGACCATCATTTCAGGTGATACAGCACCGCTTTTAACAACTGCCCCGCCCGGCGCCAGGTTGCCGAAAAGTATGGCAAGCCCGCCTGTCTTAGAATGCGGTCTGTGGAAATGCTTTATTACATCGCGGTTCTTAACTATCGCATTCGTATATGTCTGGGAGAGCGGCTTAAGCGTGACTGTTTTAGATTTGCCGTTAAGCAGTTTGTGGATCTCGTGCATTACGGCCGGTATGCCGCCTGCCTGGTCCACGTCCTCGACATGTATCTCACTGGCCGGGCTAATCTTGCAGAGGTGCGGCACCTTGCTGCTGATCTCATTGATCTGTGATAGTGGAAAATCAATACCTGCCTCATGGGCAATGGCCATGAAGTGCAGCACAGAGTTGGTGCTGCCGCCCAGCGCCATATCTACGGCAAAGGCGTTGTGAATGGATGACGGTGTGATAATATCCCTGGGTCGCAGGTCTTTTTTAAGTATAGCCATAATCTGCCGGCCTGCTTCTGTGGCAAGGTGGGTCCTGCGGGAGTCAGCCGCCGGGATCGTGCCGTTGCCGGGCAAGGCCATGCCCACTGCTTCAAGCAGGCAATTCATGGTATTGGCCGTGTACATGCCTGAGCAGCTTCCGCAGCCCGGGCAGGCAGCGGTCTCGATCTCTTCCAGTTCAGCTACGGTTATTTTCCCCTGCACTACGGCGCCTACTGCGGTGAAAACGGAAGTTAGATCGACAATCCTGGTTTTGCCGCCTTTACTCAGTTTCCCTGCCAGCATCGGACCGCCGCTGATGAATATGGAGGGGATATTTAAACGCACAGCAGCCATCATCATGCCGGGTATGATTTTGTCGCAATTCGGGATGAATACCAGTGCATCGAAGCGGTGGGCTTCTACCATCACTTCTACAGAGTCTGCTATTAGCTCGCGGCTGGGCAGGCTGAATTTCATGCCCGGATGGTTCATGGCGATCCCGTCGCAAACGCCGATGGTGTTAAACTCGAAAGGTATACCGCCTGCGCTTAACACGCCGGTCTTGACCGCCGCGGCGATCCTGTTTAGATGCATATGGCCGGGGACTATCTCATTAAAGCTGTTGACGATACCGATAAAAGGCTTATTGAAGTCCCGCGTGCAGACACCGACTGCCCTTAGCAGAGCCCTGTGTGGTGCTCTCTCAATTCCTAGTTTTATGCTGTCACTTCTCATATGATACCTTACCCTGCAGAAATATAAGAGTTCCGATAGATACCCCTCAGATGAAAAAGAGGTTCTAGTAAACTATCACAGGTAAATCTTTATTGTCAAGCTAACATAACTCCAGTTTAGATATCTTGTCCAGGCGTCGCTGGTGTCTGCCGCCTTCAAACTC
>JAPLHL010000538.1 GCA_026389655.1 Chloroflexota bacterium | reverse complement strand
CTTCGACCGGCTGGAAAGCCAGCGATTTCAGCCGATTGAGGACGTCGGCTGTTTTCGCGAAGCCAAATACAGTTGGCCCGGCGATATGGAAGGACGTACCATTTTGTCCTTAGCTTTGCTGCAGCAGGCGGTGGATCGGGATGCCGTTTATCTTGGTAAAACATTCGCCATGCTGCCGGAGCGGATGAATGAGAAAGGTTTTTTTGGTCAGGACTACGCCCCTCAGTGCGACGAACAGCAGCTTTCCGGCCATGGCTGGTATCTTCGCGGCCTGTGTGAATACTATTTGGACACCAAAGACTCCAAAACTCGGAAAATGATCCAGGATGTGGTTGATCACCTTGTCGTCCCGACCCGAGGCAAGCACAAACTGTATCCGATTGACCCTGACAACCGCGATAAAGAGCAGGGCGGTTATTCGGGCACAGTTGTGTCGGATCGTGGGATCTGGCGGCTGTCCTCGGATATCGGCTGTGATTTCATTTTTATGGATGGTGTTATTGAGGCTGCGGAGGTACTGGGCCGCAAGGATCTGTATCCGATTATCGATGAGATGGTGGATCGGTTTCTCCAGATCGATCTGGTGACCATCAAGGCTCAGACGCATGCGACTCTGACTGCAATGCGGGGACTGATTCGCTATGCCGAGTTGACCGGGCGAGCGGACTTGATTGCCGAATCTGAAAAGCGTTTTAAATTGTATGTTACCGAAGCTTCTACGGAAAACCACATGAACTATAACTGGTTTGGCCGGCCGACCCACACAGAGCCCTGCGCTTTTGTGGATGCATTCATGGTTGCTGTGCAGCTTTGGCAAGCGACCGGCAAGACCAAATACCTGGAAGAGGCGCATAAGATTTATTACAATGGGATTTGCCATGCGCAGCGTGCCAACGGCGGCTTTGGTCTTGAAGAATGTGCAGGCAGCAAGGATGCTTTCTTGAAAATGCAGGCCCCGGAAGCCTGGTGGTGCTGTACGATGCGCGGCTCAGAGGGCCTGGTCAGGGCGGCGGAGTACAGCTATATGCAGACAGATAATACGCTTGTGCTGCCGTTTTTCAATGATGCGCAGGTCCGGTTTAATCGGGGTGTGATCAAAGTACAGACGAGTTACCCGTATGAAGGCAAGGTAACCTGTCAGATCGTCAAAAATCCCGTAAACGGGACGGCCATTTCCTTCTTTATGCCTTCCTGGTCCGAAACTGCAACCATCAAACTCAACGGCAGAAGACAGGAAGTGACGGTACAAAATGGCTTCGTGATATTTAACGGCCGCCTGCGTGCGGGCGATATGCTGGTTTATACATTTGATCAGCAGCCCCATTTTGCCCCGACGCATAACAAGAACTCAGTTGCCGGTTACCAGAAGATCTATTATGGTCCTCTGCTGCTGGCAGCCGAGGTGCAAAAAGGCAAAGAAAAGCAGTTGCCGGCCCGGGTGGAATTGACCTGGGACGTCCAGAAGCATCATGCTCAGATTCAAGGCAGCGATCTTGTTCTGAGTCCCGTCACGGATGTAGTTGATTGGAACTATTCAGTTGATCACTTCTGTTCCATCATAGGTTGTTCACACTTTCGAGAAGTTGTTTTCGCTGACAGGAAAATACTTCTCCCTCGTTTTCTTTTTGGTGCACTTTGGTGCACACCCTATTTTAGAAATAAAGATATATTATTATACGATTGTAACTATTTGAAATGTAAGAACTTATGAATGGGCAGGGGCGGAATTGAACCGCCGACACACGAATTTTCAGTCCGTTGCTCTACCGACTGAGCTACCTACCCGCCGTCGGCAATGCCGACAGGAACAGCCAGTTTACCCAAAAATTCAAAACTTGCAATAGGCTCTCAGAAAAAATCGTTTTTTTAGCCAATTGGCCGGGATTTTCGATTTCCAAAATTGGCTTAATGGGTTTGTTTGGGTTTGTTTTTGTTTTGCGATTTCGCGATTACTCCTTCCTGTGTAATAAGTTAGCGATTTTTGAATTGGGTTTGTTTTGTCATTTT
>JAPLHL010000277.1 GCA_026389655.1 Chloroflexota bacterium | reverse complement strand
AAGTGCTATGGTCCTCCTTAAAGTAACGATGTACGATTATGTACGCCGAATTAATAAAATTGGCACGACCGTCAGGATACCTCCCTGAGGCTGCCTTCGATGATGTTTTTTAATTTTCGTTCGAAGCCATTGGGATCACTAGTACACTTCCAATTCCAGATGTTCTGGATATCCTGGATAGTGTCAATACCGTTGATTATCACATTGATGAACAGTTGCGAACCAACTGCCTGATACTTCTTGGTTATAGCTTCATTCTCTGATTGCTGCAGGTTTAATACCTGGAAAGTTAATTTTCCATTGTTAAGTGCCTCAATAAAATACGTATCAATTACATGATTGACGTGCTGTTCGAAGCAAAGGCATGTTACACACCTCTGGTTAGCGTGAAAATAAATAACGTCAACCCTGTTGACAGTGGTCGCCGGGGCTTTTGGCACTTCACTATTGGCATCAGTCGATTTATTGTCTCCCACTTTGGTATTTTGCTGAGCATCCGGTTGGCTTGCCGTCGTTTGAGGTTGTGCGGCAGTCGATTGTGTGGCTGGTTGCTTCGCCGGTATTACCGGTGCTGCTGGCGCACTTGCGCAGGCAGCCAATATAACCAGCCCGGCAGAAACCACGGATATCACAAGGTTCTTAACTTTTACGGCCATTTTAATTTTCAGTCCCCCTTTGAAAGTGATTGATTTGGCTTTTCTTGCCGCATTGTGCACAAGTATATGCATAAGCCGTGAATTTTATGTGAACAAATCGTAAAATCATTAGCGATCTGGATTCAGGACAGTGTTTCATTCACCTTGACCAGGACATGTTCAAGCTCACTGGGTTCCACGCTCAACCTGTTGTGAGCTTTTTTAATACCGTAATCAGTCACATTTATCCATTGCGTTACAGTAACACCCGTGTGTTCCAGTATTTTGCGGGTGCAGGCAATGCCGCACCCGTCTACAGCAATTATCCTGTCTGCACTCTTAGCGCCCTCAATAATCTTTTTATCGTGGGCCCCAATTCCGGCTATACATGACATATAACCGATTCCTGTTTCCGCAAGTTTTATGACCACGGCATTGGCAATTTGCCCGCAATTAGATGCTCCCGAGCATGCGAATATCACCGTCCTTACGGTTCGTTCTACCATAGGAATCCTCCTCTGGCAGTTGTACTTCGTGTGATAACAGTCCAGATTATTTGTTTTTCTCCTTGTCCTCATTAGCCAGGGCATTCATTATTAATTGTTCAACCTCTGCCTTTGAAGGCACCTTGCCGCTCATCACCAGTTTCTCGTTTATTACGAGGCCGGGTGTCATCAGGATGGGGTATTGCATGATTTTCTTCATGTCCTTTATTTCCTCAACACTGATATCGAGCTTAAGAGCGCCAACCACTTCTTTTACCGTTTTTTCCAGCGTCTGGCATTTGGCGCAACCGGGGCCCAGTACTTTGATGTTCATATTATTAACCTCCACATTTTTATTGGACAATGAAACCGAAAATATATCCGGTTATAGTAGCCATGATTACAACCAGTGAGCAGTAAACCAGTGTTTTTTTCCAGCCCATTATTTTTCCCAGGGCGAGCATGCTGGGAAGGGATAGTGCGGGACCGGCCAGCAATAAGGCTAGCGCCGGGCCTTTGCCCATACCCATATCCATGAAGGCTTTGACGATCGGCACCTCAGTCAAGGTGGCAAAATACATCAGTGCCCCGAAGAGCGATGCTACGAAGTTGCCCAGGATGGTATTGCCGCCAACGACCGCTATAATAGCTTCCTGTGGAATAACTGCCTTCAGTATGCCGGCGATAAAGACACCGATCAGCAACCACGGCACTATGAGAAGAAGGAAACGCCAGGTCTCTTTCATCCAAAGCTTAAACTCATCCAGCGTAAACCATCGCCACAATACTATTATCAGCGCAATTAATAAGATACCCAGTATGATCCACTGTTGTGCAGAGGCAGCCAGCAGTATGCCCACCAGGATGGCAAAGTATATGATTTCTTTCCACCATGGTTTGCCTTGGTCGGTGTCGGCCAGCGTTTCGAAACGCCCGTCGCTCCGTACTTTTTCCTCCTTGCGGAATATAAAGCCCATCAGAATGCCTATAATAACTGCAAAGGAGACAGCGCCTATAACACGTGCCAGCCCGATATCCCATCCCAACAGCCTTGCCGAGTAAGTGATGGCCAGGATGTTGATGGCCGGCCCTGAATATAGGAAGGCAATGGCCGGCCCAAGTCCAGCGCCTGCCATATAAATACCGCTGAAGAGCGGCAGCACGGTGCAGGAACATACTGCCAGGATTGTACCCGAGACGGCGCCGACACCATAAGCCACAAATTTGTTGGCCTTAGGACCGAAATACTTTAACACTGCGGCCTGCGATACAAAGACGGAGATTGCGCCAGCTATGAATAATGCGGGTATCAGGCAGGTCAGGACATGCAGCGAGAGGTACTCCAGCAGCGTGTCCCATCCCGATTTAAGAATTAGCAGAACAAAATCCATTTAAAACATCCTTAACAATTAAATAACGTCATTCCATAATCAATGGTCTTTACGAAGAGACAGCATGATCGAAAAACTTCCGTTTAAAAAATAGAGATACATTGACCAACCCGATCATTACTGGCACTTCCACCAGGGGACCGATTACAGCCGTGAATGCCTGCCCTGACCCTATGCCGAAGACTGCGACTGCAACTGCTATCGCCAGCTCGAAGTTGTTGCTGGCAGCAGTGAAAGCAATGGTGGCTGTCTTCTGATAGTTGGCCCCGATTTTTTTCCCCATATAGAAAGAGACCAGGAACATCACCACGAAGTAGATCAACAGCGGCAATGCAATTCGCAGAACATCCAGGGGCAACTGGACAATGACCTGGCCTTTAAGCGAGAACATTACCAGTATGGTAAAAAGCAACGCTACCAGTGTAATAGGGCTTATTTTTGGAATAAACTTCTTGTCATACCAGTCACTACCTTTGGCCTTAAGCAAAACGAACCTGGTGATCATGCCCGCAAAGAAGGGGATCCCCAGGTAAATGAGAACGCTCTGCGCAATCTGCCAGATGGTTATATTTACGGCAACACCCTTCAGGCCGAACCAGCCGGGCAATACAGTTATAAATACATAGGCAAACACAGAATAAAACAGTATCTGGAAAATGGAGTTGAAAGCCACCAAACCAGCTGCATATTCGTTGTCTCCCCCGCAAAGTTCATTCCATACGATTACCATCGCTATGCAGCGTGCCAGTCCAATCATAATAAGCCCGACCATATAGTCGGGGAAGCCATTTAGAAACAATATGGCCAGCAGGAACATCAGGATAGGTCCGAGCACCCAGTTCTGCACCAGCGACAGGCCAAGTATTTTCCAGTCCCTGAAAACCAGGTGGAGGTCTTCATACTTAACTTTAGCCAGCGGAGGGTACATCATCAATATCAGGCCGGCAGCTATGGGGATAGAGGTAGTACCCACCTGGAATAAAGTGATGAAGTCAGCTACTTTAGGGAAAAAGTAACCGAGCCCTACCCCCACTGCCATTGCCAGGAAAATCCAGAGCGTCAGGAAACGGTCAAGAACAGCCAATTTCGGAGTGCTTTGCCCGGTCGTGCAAGACTGGCCTGTATCCTTCATTTTAGGTCCCCCATGTTTAGATTATATTTTTGTATGGGCATTGTCGTTATGAGGTCTTCCCGTCTAATATGTCATTTACAGTTACCCTGATAAAATTAATTAGCTTGTCCCGGTTGTCATCCCCGGTCATATTCCAGATATCGCTGACCGGGTATATCCTTTCCTTCTCTCCGTGTTTTTCCTTAATAAAAAGGACAAAAGCCATCGCATCATATTTATTGACTATCTCTGCGTTCGCCGGATCATCTGAAACAACCATGGTCAGCTTTACCTTGCCTGTAGCTGTTTCATTAGCAAAGTAGGTATCGATAGCATACTTAATGTTATCTTGCACTGTAGACATGCAATGGCAGGCTATCTTCGTGTGAAAATAGATAAGTTCGACGCTGTCCGGTTTGCCCACCACCTGGGCAGCACTTTCTGTATTAGCGTTTTGGGTTTCCGTCGGCGCACCGGCGCACCCGCCCGTTAACACAGTCGAGAGCACCACTAAACATGTTGTCATCAGAAATATAATAGTTCTCATCTATGCATATCCTTTCTAGTTATTTGTCTGCGCATAAAACCAGTCTCATGCTGTGTGTTCATCCTCCGGTAGGGCACGCTTAGTCTGGGCCAGTTTACGCAGGTCTTCTTCAGCCAGTTTATTTCCTTTGAATGCCTTTCGCACGGTTTTTATCAGGTCAGACCCGTATGTGTCCAGGTTCTCCCAATCGATTG
>JAPLHL010000253.1 GCA_026389655.1 Chloroflexota bacterium | reverse complement strand
TCTTTTTGATTTCAGTGACATCGTGAACACGGGAGAAAATATATTTATTTGGGCCTATATCTATTACCCGGGCGGAAAAAAGCACGTCACGGACCTGGCCGTCTTTTATACGTAAACGTGTTTCGTAATCTATAAGGTCTTCCTGTTGGAACAATTTTTCCAGTATTTGAGCTTGTTGTTTGGTATCTGCCCACAGATTTAGGTCGGCGGCGCTTTTGTTGATTACCTCGTTGTAGCTGTAACCTGTCCAAAGTTCCAAGGCGGGATTGATATCGACGATTTTGCCTGATTCGATCTCGGTGATAGCTGTAGGGTCGGATGTCGCCATGAAAGCCGCTGAAAATTTACTTTCTGATGCCTGCAGCCGCTGCTCTGCCTGTTTGCGCTCGCTGATATCACGCGTGACACCAATATAACCGGTATGCTTGCTGCTGTTATCGTACAGCGGCCGGATAAGTGACTCCGTCCACCTGGTTGACCCGTCTTTGCAGTACTGCTCAGCCTCGAGGGTCAGGCTTGTTTTCAGGCCCTTTTCAAAATCACCTGCTGCAAGCTCTATTTTATGTGATAGCCGCTGCCTAGACTCCGGTGTAAAACTCTGGGCTAACTCCTCGAGAATAGCCTCTTCAGCAGTCAAGCCGCGCAATTTGAAGATCGAGGGGCTCATATATGTGAAGTGAAAATCCGTGTCGGCAGTCCAGATCACGTCGTCCGTGTTCTCTGCCAGCATGCGGTATTTTTCTTCACTTTGGCGAAGGGCTTCCTGCGCCTCTTTACGTTTGCCTATTTCGCGTGAGGCACCGATAAAACCGTGGAACTGGCCCGCTTCGTTATAGAGTGCACGAAGGACCATCTCAACCCATACGGTTGAGCCGTTTTTATGATACTGCTCGATCTCTAAGACAGATACTATATTTTTGCCCTCTTCAACATCCGGGCTGATACGCTCTAATTCCTCTATGAAGCGAAGCTTCGATTCCGGAGTCATCGAATCATCAAGGGTTTGCTTCATCGCCTCTTCCGGCTCAACACCGCGTATTCTTTTTACTGCCGGGCTGGCATATGTTAGCTTTAAGTCCGGGCCCAATGTCCAGATACAATCCAGGCTGTTATCGGCCAGCAGACGGTATTTTTCTTCACTCTGGCGCAAGGCTTCTTCAGTCTCTTTGCGCTCGGTAAGGTTGGTCAAAAAAACGAGCGTAGCCGGCTTACCCTGCCATTCGATAAATACTGTCTGCCCCTCTACCCATAGTAATCCGTCCTTTGTAACCAGCCTGAACGGATTAGTGCCTTCCGGTTTTTCGCCTTTAAGACTGCGGGCATACCTGTCCATGACCGCCATCCTGGAGAATCACGATTCCCTCATAGGCATTTTCGACCACGAGGCGATATTTTTCCTCGCTGTTCCTGATCTCTTTTTCGGAACGTTTGCGGGCGGTGATATCGCGGGCTGTGCTGAGAAGGCAAGTTTGCCCGTTATAAATAATGGGTCTGGCATGAATTTCAACCGGTATGCTTGCTCCGTCTTTGCGGAGGTGTGCTGATTCGAAAACCAGGTCCGTTTTTCTGACGACTTCGGCTATCCGCTTGTCCAGTGCGGCCGAATTTTCGGGTGTAATGAGATCATGTATTTTAAGTGACATAATTTCTTCTAATGTGTAGCCCCGGGTTTTATAGAAGGCCTCATTTGCATAAATGAAATTTCCGTCAAGGTCCATCACATAAATGGAATCGTTAGCCGAATCAAGCAGTTCGGCCCTGAGCTCCAGTTCCTCCTCCGCCTTTAGCCGTGCGGTAGTATCCCGGAAAACGCCGCGAAAACCTGTAACCTCGCCTCTGGCATTTTTAATGGGAATCGCAGAAACTTCAACATATATTGTGCTGCCGTCTTTTCTTATGTGGGCTTGGCGATGCAATTCAGAAGATCCACCTGTACGGTATACCTGAATAAACAGGTCCCTGACGGTTGCATGGTCGCCGGCAGGTACAAATTTACGGAAATTCATCCCCTGCATCTCTTCCCTTGTATAGCCCATCAACCTGGAAAGCGTGTCATTGAAAAAGGTCAGGTTGCCTTTGAGGTCCGTTTCATAGTACGCTTCATCCATCTTCTCAAGGATTGTGCGGTATTTATCCTCACTTTTACGAAGGGTATCTTCAGCCAGCTTCCGTTCGGAGATGTCAATGGCAAAATTGAGTGTAGCGGGTCTGCCATCCCAGTTGATTAGAACATACCTCATCTCCACCCACCTGGTTTCTCCCGACTTAGTAACTATCCTGAAAGGTAAAATACCATCGGTTTTCTCGCCCTGCAGACTTTTCAGGTAGCCGTTGAGGATGTTGTTGCGGTCCTCAGGAAAAAGATATTCCGAAAGATATTTGGATTGAATTTCCTCCGTGGAATAGCCCAGTATTTCGGCAAACTTGGGATTGAAAAATTTGACCCTGCCATCCTGTCCCACAGCTATTCCTTCGTTAGCGGTATCAAATAATAAACGGTATTTATCCTCGCTCTCTTCAAGTTTTTCCTCAGCCTTTTTGCGGGCGGTAATATCACGGTTGCTGCCGTGGGTGCCAAGAAACGTACCTTTATCATCAAGGATCGGCCTGCAAACGTGTTCAATCCAGCGGACATCTCCATCCTTGCGCTTGATGCGATAGATCACCCTGTCCTCGATGAGTGCTTTGATTTTATCCAGATGCTCGGACCGGATGTGTTTATCTTCAGAAAGGATGATTTTGTCCATCAGGCGCGGGTCTTTCATAAACTGGGTGGGAGTGTATCCGGTAATACGTTCGCAAGCTGGGGAGACGTACAACATTTTGCCCTCTGGGCTTCGCCAGAATTCCCAGTCGTAAGTAAAATCCGCCACGATCTTATAGCGCTGTTCCGCCTCTTCGAGTGCCTCCTTCCCCTTTTTGCGCTCTGTTACGTCCTCATAAACTGCAACTATATCACCCGAAGGCAATTTATAGACGTAGTTTTCACGCCAGCCGCTGATCCTGTTATCTTTGTATAGCTTTGCAGGGAAGCTTTCAGGCACCTCTGTCCTCCAGACCCTCTGCATCACCTCAAAAATGCCGAAATCCTTTACGCCGGGGAAT
>JAPLHL010000043.1 GCA_026389655.1 Chloroflexota bacterium | reverse complement strand
ATCGAATATAAATTTACCAACTCCGGTGACTCGGTCATAGAGACTGTTTTCGGCAGTGAGTGGAATATTAACCTGCTTGGTGGCGGGCACAACGAAAGCGCCTATTACCGCGTCAGGGACCAGGAGCTTGAGGATGAGCGGCTCGACTCGCGCGGCGAAATCGGCGGCGTTCAAAAATTATTACTGGGCAACACCAATCTGAATATTGAAATGGCGTTGCAGCTCGACCGCCCTCTAAAGATATGGCGTTTCCCTGTTGAGAGCATTTCCAATTCCGAAGGCGGCGTGGAACAGGTCTACCAGTGTAGCTGCGTCGTTATTCTGTTGCCTTTGAAAATCGGACCCGGACAATCGGAAGTATTCCACTATAGCTGGAATGTCCGGAAATAGAATACGCTGCCCCGTTCTGTCATAATAGTTGCCGGGATTTAAAATATGTCTGTGACCCCTCTTAGAAAACAGTATTTGCGTGTCAAACAGCGCTATCCTGAAGCGATCGTCTTCTTTCGCCTGGGAGACTTCTACGAGACGTTCGATGACGATGCCCGCACTACCTCGCGTGAGCTTGAGATCGTATTGACATCAAGGGAAATGGGCAAGGGTGTGAAAGTGCCGCTGGCCGGTATTCCGTATCATGCTCTGGATAACTATCTTTCCAAATTAATAAGCCGGGGATACAAGGTCGCCATTTGCGAGCAGCTCAGCCCGCCCGGCAATGGACTGGTGGAACGGGACGTCATCAGGGTGGTCACGCCCGGTACTGTCATCGAACCCGGCATGCTCACGGACAAGAGCAACAATTACCTGGTAAGCGTTGTCACGAAAAAAGGCCATGCAGGTGTTGCCTATGTCGACATCACCACCGGCGAGTTTGCAGCTACTCAAATCCCCGGGGAATTGGCTATCGATGAAATAGGCAGGCTGAACCCTGCCGAGCTGATCGTGCCCGCGTCCGGCGGGTTTGACGCAAGCTCCTTCCGCAATGTCAGCAAGGTGGATGATTATCATTATGAGAAAGATGTGGCGGAGAAGGCGCTGCTTGACCATTTTGCAGTCGCTTCGCTGGAAGGATACGGCTGTTCCGGCCTGCCTTTGGCCGTGAGCGCCGCCGGGGCTATCATTGGATACCTGCGTGAGAACCAGAAAGCCGCACTCGGCCTGCTGACTCATCTCTCCACGTACTCGACACAGTCATTCATGACGCTTGATACGCACACCACCCGAAACCTGGAGCTTTTCAGCAGCCTGCGCTGGGGCATGGCGCAGGGTTCCCTGCTGTCGGCTGTCGATCTTACCAAAACCTCCATGGGCGGCCGTTTGCTGAAAAGGTTTTTAGGTCAGCCTCTGCTTGATGTGGATGCGCTGGAACGGCGTCAGCAGTCGGTGGAATTTTATTTCGAAAATACCATGACGCGCAGTTCGGTCATATCTTTATTGAACGATGTCCCTGATATGGAGCGTATTATCAACCGTGTCAGGAGCGGCAATGCTAACGCCCGTGACCTGGTTGCCCTCAAGTCCGGCCTTGAAAAAACGGCTGATATTCAATCTGCCCTTACTGAAGCTCCGCCTGCATTAATCGAAGGTTTAAAGCTGTGCCCTGACATTATCGACCTGGTCGGGAAGTCAATTGCCGATGAGCCTGCGGTCAGTTTTGAGCATGGCGGCGTGATCAGGCAGGGCTTTTCGGAAGAGCTTGATAAGATAAGGGTAATTGCCTCGGATGCGAAGCAGTTCCTGGCCGGGCTGGAAAAGCAGGAAAAAGAGCGTACCGGCATCAAGTCCTTAAAGCTTGGTTACAACCGGGTGTTCGGCTATTACATTGAGGTGTCGACGTCCCACCTGGGGTCGGTGCCTGCTGATTATATCCGCAGGCAGACGCTGACCAATGGCGAAAGGTTCTACACGCCGCAGTTGAAAGAGTACGAGTCCATGATTTTGAATGCCAGGGACCGCATGATCGAGCTTGAAAAGTCGATCTTTTCGCAGTTGTGCAGCCAGGTTGCCGCTTCGGGTGAGAGGATACTCTCCTCAGCCGTGGCGCTTGCGCATATCGATGTTTTCTCCAGCCTGGCTGAGGTGGCAGCGCGTCACGGGTACGTGAAGCCGCAACTGAATAGTGGCGATGCAATTATCATCAGGGGCGGACGTCACCCCGTAGTGGAGCAGGCCCTGGGTAAAGCGGCTTTTATCCCCAATGATACTTCTCTCTCCAATAAGGATGACCAGCTAATCGTCCTCACGGGGCCCAACATGGCAGGCAAATCAACCTATCTAAAACAGGTGGCGCTTATAGTGCTCCTGGCCCAGATCGGCAGTTACGTTCCCGCCGATGAAGCGGTCATCGGGGTAGTCGATCGTATTTTTACACGCATCGGCGCCCAGGAGGATATCGCTGCCGGCCAGTCCACTTTCATGGTGGAGATGATTGAGGTGGCCAATATACTCAACAATGCTACCAACAGGTCATTGCTTATACTGGATGAAGTCGGGCGCGGCACCAGCACCTACGACGGGCTGTCCATAGCCTGGGCAGTGATCGAGTACATTCATAATAGCACCCGTCTCAGGTCCAAAACGCTCTTCGCCACGCACTATCACGAGCTGGTCGACCTGGCCGGTTCATTGCCGCACGTCAGGAACTGTAATATGGCAGTTACTGAGGATGAGGGCAAGGTCGTTTTCCTGCGCAAGGTGATACCCGGCGGGGCTGATAAGAGCTACGGCATCCATGTTGCCCAGCTTGCGGGATTACCTAAAGCCGTAATACATCGTGCTGAAGCGATCCTGCTGGACCTGGAAAACAGCCAGTCTGAAAGCAAAGACCATCCTAAGAAAAAACCGGAGTTAGCGCAATCGCAGCAGCTCTCCATTTTCGGCAGTGAATCACAGGTCGAAGAAGAGATCAGGTCGCTGGATATCGACTCCATGTCCCCCATCGAGGCCATAAACAAGCTTTACGAATTGAAGAAGAAGTCCGCCGGCGGGGCCTAACCTCCCTACATGTCATCCCGAGGAGCCCGCAGGGCGACGTGGTGATCTCCTGGCCTATTTGTGACCATGCAGCAGATTGCCACGGGGCCAAAGCCCCTCGCAATGACATTATTTTCTAATGCAGGGTTATCGTACCTAACGAAACACTTCCCAAAATTGAACATGCGAACACGGCCGTCATGGGGGCGTTGAAGAGGGGCTTTAGCCCCTCTTATAAGAAAATCTCCCCTCTCCCAATTGGGAGAGGGGCCGGGGGTGAGGGTGACTATCACATTATCATCACGAGGAACCCGCAGGGCGACGTGGTGATCTCCTGCCTGGCTTACCTGTCTTGTAGACCGCTTTCTTCTCTTTCATCAGTACCTCGTCGCGTCCGACCTGTTTCGACAGGGCTGCGACCATGTACTGGTTGAGGCTGACCCCTTCCATTGCTGCCATTTTGACAAGGTCCTCATGCACTGATGACGGCAATCGCAGTACCACCTTGCCACTGCAGTGGCTTATCTTAAGGGGTTCGGGCATTTTATTGCCAAGTTGTAAATACAATTCTATAAACTCCGGTTTTTCCTCCTCCAATTCCTTAAGAGCTTCTTCCGGGGTATCGCCTGTCATAATCAAACCGGGTAATTCAATAACCCTTGCGACATAATAATCACCCTTGGGGCCGGTCGATTTTTCTATTGTTGTTGTATACGGCAGGTTAACGTAATACTCTACTTGTTTTCTCAAATCGATCTTTTTAACGCTGCTCATTCGTTTCTCCTGATTTCTTGAAGGCATTTATTAAAGTAAGTACGTATTCAACATATTCCTTATACACCGGATTTCTCCTTTTATAAGAAAGCATTTCTTTTCCGATGACAACCTTGGGATGCTTTCCACCCTCTTTTATATGTCCATATTGATTAACCAGCGCCTCAAAATCCTCCAGCGATACATTGTAAGGATTGTCACGTATTTTCTGTTCCCGCTTTGCCTTCTTCGTCATGTGATGATAATAGTATCATATATAGTACTATTCGTCAACGACCAATTAATTGGCATGTTATCACTGGCCCCGGTGAAATCGGGACATGTTGATCCCCTGCAAGGAGGCGTTGAAGAGGGACCCTGGTCCCTCTTACGGAAAAATCTCTCCCCTCTTCCTTGAGGAAGAGGGGACCAAGGGGTGATGGTTAGTATGGTATAATCG
>JAPLHL010000189.1 GCA_026389655.1 Chloroflexota bacterium | reverse complement strand
TGCGGCTTCGATCACAATGTCGCGATCATAGGCCGGGATGCAAAGCAGGTGCTGTTAAATAGTTTACAGGCGGCGGAGGATTACGGGAAACAAATTGTTGATATGTATAAGGGAAAAAAGGATTTTGAGCAAACGTTCCGTTGGGTCGCCCGCGAGCGCCTTAAAGTCGACGGATTTACTTTTCTCAATGAGGATTTGATGATGCCCGTTGCCAGGGCGGAAGTCCGCAATATATTGAAGGCAAGTGGTATCAACGTAAGCTGAATAATAAGATCGGACGCGCCGGTATTATCAACCCTGATCATTTCAAGGCGGATATTTTAATTAGATTTAACGGTGGCCAGGCAATTCAGTCGAGTCATTGCTTCTTTAGACTTTAATGTTAACTCGGTCTGATATTCTATTTCCTTAAGCCACAGGTATGCCCACTTTTTAGGTATTGCATTGCCCTGGTCGCAGGCTAACATGATCTTCAATTGATTTACATATAAAACAGTTTCAGTATTCACTAGTATCCCTGTTGATTACTTATATCAATAAACTATATATCGTTTTATTACCGGGGGGAGAAACTCAGCGTAGCTGAATACCGTTTGCCAGGATGTCACAGAGGTAGTCGTCATGCCTCAGGTAGTGATGGGCGGTCTGGCCGTATTCGTGCGCTTCTTTAAGCAGCATATCCAGCATGGCATCCGCCCCAGCCTCGAAGAGTCTCTTTTCTCTCTCCTCTAAAAAGGGGTTGCTCCATCCCTCGGGCCTGTATTTTAGTTTACTTTTTTCCTGCTGTAATTTATCCATGACTTACTTCAATTTTGTTATTCGATGTGACCGTATCGTCTCTGGCCTGACTTTTCAGATTCACTTTACTTATAATCTCTGCTAAACAACCGGTACAGATGATGGAGTCACAATCTGTTTTCCCGCCACATTCAACGCATATACATGGCATCTCAATACTCCTTGCTGCTTCACGGGTTTGGTATCTCGCTAGTTACTAAGTGTTACACAAACAAGGGGACGTGGGAATGACCATTAGGATCATAAGCATGACCAAAATGGTTATATTGGACTTCGGTTTAACACTGAAATGTACTCATTCTGTTGATACAAAACCACCACTTTGCTATAATTTCGAACGCACTGGGGATTAGTCTAGCGGTAGGACAGCGGATTCTGGATCCGTGAGCCCAGGTTCGAATCCTGGATCCCCAGCCAGCATTTCATTTCTCCCTGCAGTTATAAGCCTGTCACTTTGCCAGCTACGCCGGTTTTATGCATATTACATAATAATTTTCAGCGCGTCATTTACCTATCCCTCTCGCTCAAGTAGCGGCGCTTTAGCTTTTTATTGATAATTTGGAATCGGGGATGACAAGCGTGTCACACAAAGTTATTATGGAGAAAGATAATCATTTAAGGAGTTGCCAGATGGCTGAAGATATTTCTGCATTAATTGCCAAACTGGGTCATAAGGACGGATTAATACGCGAGGCGGCCAGGCTATCGCTTGTTGATATTGGGCAACCAGCGGTGCTCCCGCTGACTAAATTACTTAACGATAAGCGGGAACAGGTACGCTGGGAAGCGGTAAATGCCCTGTCGGAAATTTCGGATCCATCTTCTGCGCATGCTTTGGTAAAATGCCTGGAAGACAAGGTTTTTGATATACGTTGGCTGGCTGCTGAGGGACTGACAAAGATTGGGATTGAAGGACTGGTCCCTGCACTCAAAGCCATCCTCTTAACCCCCAAGCCCGATTGGTTGTGGGACGGTGTGCGGCATATCGTTCATGATCTGGCCAAAGAAGATTTGGAAGAGCTGTTATTGCCGCTGAAGGCAGCGTTTGACGACGTCGATTACCATATCAGGGTACCCGTTGAAGCCAGGAGAACTTTGGATAAGATGGGGATATTGCCGGGCGAAAATTTAGGCTGAATATAGATTTAGTTCTAGGCATATATGTGCCATCGATATTATTTATACACTTCTTTTCGAAATTGTAATGCAGATGAAAGGTTTTGAACTGATTGAACACACGGCGGATATCGGGGTCGTTGCTACCGGTGACACTCTCGCTGAAGCCTTTGAAAATGCAGCATGCGGCCTTTTCTCTATCATTACTGATATTTCGAAAGTGCGGGAAGCGGAATCCAGGATTGTTGAAGTAAAGGCCGCGGATATCGAGAGTCTGTTATTCAACTGGCTGAACGAGCTCGTCTATATATTCGATTTTTATCACCTGCTTTTTAAACGGTTTGATATAGTGGAGTTGACCGACGGGTCACTGAAAGCAACCTGCTACGGTGAGAAATATGATCCCGCCGTACATGAACTGAAGCTGGGGGTAAAATCGGCGACCTTTCACATGCTGGAGGTTGACCGTGCGAAAAACAGGGTTCAGGTCATATTAGATATTTAGGTGAAGCGCACGATGTCAAAGTGGAAAGGGATACTGGAAAAAATTGACGATTACCGTTGGATTATACCTAAGGGGCATAAACCCGGTATGAAAGTTGATGGGCTAATTTTTGCCACTGAAGATATGCTGGGTGATATCGTGGAGGAACAGGCTATCGAGCAGGTTTCGAACGTCGCCTTTCTACCCGGTGTAGTCAAATACTCGATGGCCATGCCGGACATACATTCCGGGTATGGGTTCCCCATCGGTGGAGTCGCCGCAATGGATGTTCGGACCGGTGTCGTATCTCCGGGAGGTGTGGGTTTCGATATCAACTGCGGGGTCAGGATGCTGCGCAGTAATCTGATGGAGGACGAGGTAAAACCCCGCATAAAGCAGCTTGCAGACTCTCTATACAAAAATATCCCGTCGGGGTTGGGTTCCGAGGGCAGGATACGCATTAAAGGCGGAGAGATAGACGAGGTGCTTGTGCACGGATCGCGCTGGGCTGTTTCGCGAGGATTTGGTCGTATTGAAGACCTGGAAACCACCGAGGATCACGGGGAGATGGCGGGCGCAAAGCCGGACAATGTAAGCAAGAGGGCAAAAGAGAGAGGACAGCCTCAGGTTGGTACGCTTGGGTCCGGCAACCATTTTCTGGAAGTGGCGGTTGTTGACCGGATAGAGGATGCCGTCGCTGCAGGGGTAATGGGAATTGACCGGATTGGACAGGTTGTCTTGATGGTGCATTGCGGGTCGAGAGGTTTGGGACATCAGGTTGCTGACGATTACATCCAGGAGATGATCAGCGCTGCATCGAAGTATAGGATACAGTTGCCGGACCGCCAGCTTGCGTGCGCTCCCGTGGAGTCCAATGAAGGCCAGGCTTACCTGTCGGCCATGCGATGTGCGGCCAATTATGCATGGGCCAACCGGCAATGCATTTCCCACTGGGTAAGGCAATCATTCTGCGATGTACTGGGGAAGAGCGAAAAAGATGCCGGGTTGGAATTGGTCTATGATGTCGCTCACAATATTGCCAAGATAGAGGAGCACATGGTTGACGGTAAGAAAGTGAAATTATGTGTGCATAGAAAGGGAGCGACACGTGCGTTGCCTGCCGGACACCCGGACGTACCAGCCAAATATGCCGGGATCGGGCAGCCGGTATTTATTCCGGGAGATATGGGCAGGTACTCATACATTCTCGTTGGAACCCAGGAGGCTATGGAAAAAAGCTTCGGCTCCACCTGTCATGGAGCAGGCAGGATGAAAAGCAGGGCGGCTGCCAAGAGGCAAATCGACTATCGTGAATTCATGAAAGAGTTAGAGTTAAAGGGTATCACTGTAAGGGCAGGTAACTTACGTGACCTGGCGGAAGAAGCTTCCGGCGCATATAAAGATGTCGCCACAGTAGTAAATGCATCCGCTGGCGCCGGGATTTCCAGGATAGTGGCCAGGACAAGGCCTCTTATCGTGATAAAAGGGTAAATTGTCGTTTGTCGGCTTCGCTGATATAATGTCCTACGTTAGTTTCAAGTCTGGGACTAATATGTGTATTAAGGCGCATTCGTCTAGGGGTTCAGGACGCTGCCCTCTCAAGGCAGAGATCACCGGTTCGAATCCGGTATGCGCTACCAATCTCCATTTTATTCCCCAAAACGAAGCTAAATTCATCGTCCGGCCTACCCCCAAAATCGAAAAAGCTAATAAAAAGCTAATGGTCTTTCCGCGC
>JAPLHL010000321.1 GCA_026389655.1 Chloroflexota bacterium | reverse complement strand
GTCTTCCTTAGAAGAAATAAATTCAAGTATGTCAGGATGATCGATATTCAGGATACCCATATTTGCGCCCCGCCGCATGCCGCCCTGTTTTATTACATCGGTTGCACAGTCGAAGGCACGCATAAAGGAGACGGGCCCGCTTGCTACGCCTCCTGTTGAGCCGACCCTGTCTTGTTTTGGCCTTATGCGGGAAAACGAAAAACCTGTCCCGCCACCGCTTTTATGAATTAACGCAGTATATTTGACGGCATCAAAAATCGATTCTGTGCTGTCTTCGATGGGAAGTACAAAACAAGCAGACAGTTGGCCCAACTCCCGGCCGGCATTCATTAGCGTTGGCGAGTTAGGTAAAAATTCCAGAGATGTCATTAGACGGTAAAATTTCTCTTCCCACTCATGGACCTTGGCACTTTTATCAAAAATAATCTCGGCGGATGCTATATGCCGGCTAACCCTGCGAAACATACCCTCAGGAGTCTCAATTATCTTTCCACTTTCGTCCTTCTGTAAATATCTTTTCTCAAGGACTACAAGGGCATTTTCTGTCAGTTTCAGTTCGGGTGCTATGATGTTGGCCGCCATATTTTCTTCTAGTAGTTGTCTAAGAGGAGGAGGTGGTAGTGGTAGTGATAGTGGCGGTGATGGTGGTGTTTGTATATCGGCGATGATAGTTTCTGCCCGTTTAGCCTGGGATGTAGGCGGGGCAACTATAGTCTCAACCTGTGCTTTTGCACTCGACTTTTCAGCTAGGATTTCGGTTACGATGGATTCTATCTGTTCCTTTGGTGGCACAGACGGTGCTGGAGGGGGAAGCTCCATACCTGGAAATGTGGGGTCGATCTTTTTAAACTTTGTCCTGTCTTCGAATGACATACTCTTCTCCAGTTTAGAAATTACTTGTTCGATAATGTCTTCTTGTTCATGTCTATCGGCCAGGCCCATTGTCTGTGCATAGGTTAGGACCGTTTTAGCGACATAATTCCTTACGGAATCTGACAATAAATTCTTAGATTGCCTACTTACCATCGTGATGTCTTTGTTTACTCCGTCTTCTTTGCCGGGCAATTTCAGCAGCATCGATTAGCGTAAGTTGACCGTCAAGTGGGGCTCCGAGCTTACTGTCCATAAGAGTATCAACGGCCTGCTTGAGAACAGCAATATCTGAAAACTCGTAATACACACTTGCAAACCGGATATATGCAATATGATCAATTTCAGATAACTTGCTAACGACTGCTTTCCCAATATGAGAACTATGGATTTCAGTTTTGCCAAGGCCATATAGGTCGGCTTCAATATTTTCAACCAGTTTCTCTATAGTGCCGGTTGGCATTGGTCTCTTTTCGCAGGCTTTACGGATACCGGAGAACAATTTTTCACGATCAAATTCTTCACGTCTACCGTCTTTCTTAATCACATAGAGGCTCCTGTTTTGAAGCCTTTCATAAGTAGTAAACCTTGATCGGCATTTCGTGCATTCCCTTCGTCTCCTTATCTCATCCCCAAGGCTCCGGGAGTCGATTACCTTTGATTCAGGTTCACCGCAAGAAGGACACTTCATCGTACAACACTACACTATGTGGTATACGGTGATGGTAACACAAGATATAGTAAGAGTCAATGGTTGACAGTACATAATAAAACAGGGCGGAGAATTTTTCTCCGCCCTGTTTTATATCGGTGCAACTATTTAGTGCACTGGATTTAACGAGGCATTCTGCTTAGATCTTGCTGGCGGGCAGCCGGAGCGCCTGCTTGCGCATTGGGATAACGCGAGCCTCTCCTCAAGAATGAGGGGACATCCAGGCTATCTTCGGTTGCTCCTCTTAGCAGTCTTCGCAATTCGA
Source organism: Chloroflexota bacterium (assembly GCA_026389655.1). GTDB lineage: Bacteria > Chloroflexota > Dehalococcoidia > GIF9 > UBA5629 > JAFGLP01. Next base: position 7,028 of record JAPLHL010000321.1, on the reverse strand, counting down.
CCTCAGTGGGTACACCGGAACCATACTGTGCCGTGAAACCGGTGGCAATGATAGTGATTTGTACCTCGTCTTCAAGCTGTGGATTGAATACCACACCAAAGATGATGTTAGCATCGGGATCGACGGATTGGGCGATTACATCAGCCGCTTCGTTGCACTCGAAAAGTGTCAGGTTGCTGCCGCCGGTAACGTTAAAGAGGACGCCTTTTGCACCACTAATGGATACATCCAGCATCGGGCTGGCGAGAGCTGCCTTGGCTGCTTCAACTGCCCTGTTAGAACCCTTTCCATGACCGACTGACATCCAGGCCGGGCCGGAATTCTTCATGATGGCACGGATGTCTGCGAAGTCCAGGTTAATAAGGCCGGGTACGGTGACCACTTCGGCGATTGCCTGCACACCTAGTTTCAGCACATCGTCGGCGAGTCTAAAAGCGTTATCAACGGTCGTTTTGTTGTCGCAGAGTTCGATTATCCTATCGTTGGGAATGATTACCAGGGTATCAACCTTATCACAAAGCTGCAATATGCCCTCTTCAGCCACTTTCATGCGGCGGGCCCCTTCAAAGGCGAACGGCTTTGTTACGATAGCGATGGTCAGCGCCCCGGACGACCTTGCAACTTCGGCTACTACGGGGATACTGCCCGTGCCCGTGCCGCCGCCCATACCTGCTGTGATAAATACCATGTCAGCGCCGGCGACCACTTCCTGGATAGCCTGGCGGCTTTCTTCCGCCGATTTGCGTCCCACATTGTGGTCGCCACCGGCGCCGAGACCGCGGGTCAATTTTTCACCAAGCTGAACACGCACAGGGACTTCAGCCAGTGCCAGAGCCTGGGCATCTGTATTCATGCAGATGAACTCCACGCCTTTGATGCTATCACGGACCATGCGGGTAATGGCGTTTGATCCGCCGCCGCCGCATCCTATTGCTTTAATCTTGGCCGGTGCTGTTGAGAACATAGATTTTGACATACTTTCTTACCTCCTGTTATTTCAAAAATTTATTTATTGGGCCCCAAAGAATTTCTTGATGAGTCCCATTACATTGTTAGCTGTTCCTGGCTTGCTTTTCGCTTCCCAGGTGGGTTTCCCGCCGGTTTTAATTGCCCAGAGCAGCAGCCCCACGCCTGTTGCATTGGCCGGGTCATGAAGCACATCGGTTATGCCATAGACACCCATTGGCTCTCCTATCCTTGTAGGAATACGGATGGTCCCGCGTGCTAATGCTTCCAGACCGTTCATCTTTGAGCCGCCGCCTGTCATAACCAGGCCGGCCGGCGCAAGTGTTGCATAACTGGTATCGGGCATTTCAAGTAGGATCAGGCGCAGCAATTCTTCCATGCGGTCCCTGAGTATGTTGGACAGGTCTTTGTATGAAACACTGTGACCATCTTCCACAGTAAGAGTGGAAGCTTCGTCCTTGGAACCTGTCTCAGGATAGACGTTGCCATATTTCTTTTTCATAGCCTCGGCTATTTCAAAAGGAAGCCCGAGTCCGATGGAAAGATCGCTGGTAAACTGATACCCGGCCACGGGGATAATAGATGTGTGATATATGCTGCCGTCTTTGAATACTGCAATGTCGGTAGTACCGCCGCCGATATCGGCCATAATTACGCCGATTTCCTTTTCTTCTGGGGTCAATACCGATTCGCCACTGGCCAGTGGCTCAAGAACCAGGTCGTCTATTTCTATGCCGACGCTGCGTACGCATTTGACCAGGTTTTGCACTGATGCAGTTGAAGCCGTGATGATATGTGTTTCCACGTCCAATCTGAAACCGTGCATACCTACTGGGTTCTTGATTTTTTCCTGTGTATCCAGACTGTATCCTCGGGGGATCTGGTGAAGTATTTTCCTGTCATCAGGGATATTGATGTTTTTTGCGGATGACAGAACGCGTCCCAGGTCATCCTGCCTGACTAACCTATCAGTGCGGGGAATTGCCACTACTCCATGGCTATTAACCGAACTGATATGCCTGCCAGTGACACCGACGTAAGCTGACTCGATCTTAACACCACTGGCCTGTTCGGCTCGTTTTACTGATTCTGCAATTGAATCCCTTGCCTCGTCTACATTCACGACCATGCCTTTATGTAGACCGTGTGACGGTACCTGACCGACTCCGAGAACCTGCAGAGCACCGCCGGAATCAAGGGTGGCAACTATGGTGCAGATCTTAGTTGTACCTACATCGATACCGGTGATTAATTTTTTTGTCATTTATCCTTGCCTCCTTCGATTTTGTGATTCTGTTTAATACCTTTATTGTGAACGCCGACCCTTTACAAGAAATATAGGATGGCGATAGCTATCATCAGGCTGACGAAAACGATGCCATCAAAAACCATCCCCCCGAATATTGCCAGGAGTCTCCTGTCGTTATTCAGGATGGTGCCGAATCTTTTCGCTTCTATCATTTTCTTTGCCTCCTGCTATTTATAATTTCTGCGCGATGCGGAGTTTTGCACTCCGGCTTCGCGGGTTTATAGCGATTTCAGAGTCAGTTGGTATCATGGGATGTTTGTTAATCAAGATGAACTGCGGTGTATGTTTACAACGGCATTCGGGTAAATTTGCCGGGCAAATACAAGCTCTGGTTTCACGAAGCATAAAATTTTTCACTATGCGGTCTTCCAGGGAGTGATAGCTTATGACAGCCAGTCTGCCGCCGGGGGCCAGGCAATGCAGGCTTTGCTCCAACGCTGAAGTTAGATGGTCCAACTCGCGGTTGACCGCTATGCGTAACGCCTGGAATGTTCTTGTGGCTGGATGGATCTTGCCGTGCTGCTCGCCCACTGTATTAATTACAATGGCTGCAAGGTCGGCGGTATCGGTTACGGGTCTGCTATTAACTATGTTTTTCGCAATCTTATTGGCGAAGGGCTCTTCACCATAAATATAAATGAGTTGTGCCAGTTTGGATTCGGGAAGTTTATTCACAATATCGGCAGCGGTCAGCTGTTCGTCCGGGTTGAATCGCATGTCCAGGGGTCCGCTGTTCTGGAAACTGAAGCCTCTCTCTGCTGTCGCTAGTTGAAGGGAAGACAGCCCCAGGTCAAATAAAATACCGTCCACTGGCTGGAAGTCGGTTTCTTTACATATATTTTCGAGGTTGTAGAAATTGTCATTAATAATTACCGTGCTTTCGAAATAATCGTATAAATTGTGTTGGGCGATCCGGATGGCTTCGGGGTCTGAGTCAATTCCGAGGAGTTCACAGGAGTGCTGGAGTTTGGAGAGTACTGCCAGTGCATGGCCCCCGCCCCCAAGGGTGCAGTCGACATAGCGTTTACCGGGGCGGATATTCAATGCTTCTACGACTTCATCAACGAGTACCGGGGTGTGCACCATTTTAGTTAATGTTAGGCTCATTTCCTTTCCTTCATCTTATCCACCAACTGGCGGGCTTCATCTGATGACAGCTGCTCTTTCTTTAACCCGGCGGGAGTCCAGATTTCGAAGTAATTATTAACACCGGTTATTATTGCGGTGTCTGATATTCCACATCTTTCGCGCAGTGCGGAGGGCAGCGCTATTCTTCCCTGGTTATCAATACTGACTTCGTTGGCGTTACTGTATATAAAGCGGTTGAGTTTTCTTTCGTCTTCAGAGACAAAGAATCCGGTGGGAGCTGCATTAGAGGTCATTTTCGCCCAGTCTGTCTTTGTATAGGCAGTAATACAATTGTCCGCTACCATTGTGAGCACTAGCCCGTCATCCATATCCTTGCGGAATTTGGGTGGCAAGGGTAAGCGGCCCTTGTTATCGACCTTATATTCGTATTCACCAACAAACATATATATACCTGACTAAATACTATCTATGCAGGAACTGCTTCCTGCACCACTTCTAATTCAAGGTTTTTTAGTGCACTCCAATCTAACTCCGCTAAATGCTGAATGTGCGTGCTCAATGCATGCTCGTAATTTAAAGAGTAGTGGGCTATACCGCTTGTGCAGTACTGTTCATTAACCATGCCCTTGTCTATCAATTCCTGCATAAGCTCACGAAGGTGATGACGTGTGATATCGAGAACATGTGCTATGCAATCAAGGTTGAATTTGGCTTGCGGATGCCTTCCCCAGAACAGGAGCAGCCGTAACCTTAACCCTGTGAATTCATTTTCTTTAAGGAAAGACATGAGGTCCTGATGGACCATTTCTCCGTAACTATAACTTGTTACCATATCTTTCCCCCTTTTTTACCACTTTTTACCACTATGTCCCATTATGAACACTTTATCCCCCACTTGTCAATAGTCTTTTAGTTAAAAATTTGGGAATATTCACAGGTTTTTCCCATATAAAAATTTGTGGTAGTAGTAGAGAAACACAAGCAGTTGATTATTTGTTAGCACAAAACACTATATATAGTGTTGTTCGGGCAAAAACTGTCATCAAAGAGGAATTTTATGAGTTTAACTATTTTGTGGTTTGGAGAGCGTATGGTAGAATTACTGTCTCGTTTTGGTATTTAAGGCAGACTTGAAAATGTTGCAAATCGATATACTGACTTTATTCCCGGGGGCTTTTTCCGGCTATTTGCAGCACAGTATTATTGGACGGGCGATCGAACGCAATTTCGTAGATATAAGGTTACATGACATCAGGTCCTTTACGCATGATAAACATGGCACGGCAGATGATTATCCTTACGGTGGAGGGGCCGGGATGGTCATGAAACCGGAGCCGGTATTTGAAGCGGTTGAGAGCATTAAATCTGGTGTTGAAAAATCTGAGTATCCGGTAATTCTTCTGACGCCTCAGGGGAAAATTCTTACGCAGGAAATCGCAGAAAAGCTTGCTTCTCTGCAAAATATTATATTGATATGTGGCCATTATGAGGGTATAGACGAGAGGGTTGCAGAGCATCTTGTTACTGACGAAATAAGCATAGGTGATTATTTACTAAGTGGGGGGGAGACTGCAGCCATGGTAATCATCGATTCTCTGGTGAGGTTATTGCCGGGCGCCATTGGATCTCAAACATCCCTGGATGAAGAATCACATGTTGGCAATCTATTGGAGTATCCTCAGTACACCAGGCCTCCCGAGTTCAGGGGTTGGCATGTGCCTGAAGTACTACTATCCGGGAATCATAAGGAAATTGCCACATGGCGGCGGGAGCAAAGCATTCTAAGAACAGCCAGAAGGCGTCCCGACCTTTTGAAAAGGGCTTCATTGACAGAAGCCGAATACAAAATGCTAAAATCTATTGGTTTGCAAAACAATTAATATATTAATAAGGAAAGGAAATACAATGGACATCAGTGCTTTAGGGAAAAATAAAATTAATCCGAAGTTGCCTAAATTGTCTCCCGGCGATAATGTGAGGGTTAGTTTTAAAATAAAAGAAGCCAATCGTGAACGTGTTCAGACATTCCCGGGACTAATCATAAAAATAGCCCGGCATAATTCAGGGGGCAACTTCACTGTACGCAGGGTAACCTCTGGTGTGGGTGTCGAGCATACTTTCCCGTTTGCCTCTCCTCTCCTGGAGAAAATCGAAGTTGTCAGGCATGGCAAAGTGCGAAGAAGCAAACTATATTACATCAGAAGGCTCAGCACTAAAGAGGCGCGTCTTAAAGAAAGGCGTGAGGCCATTGTTGAAGCGGCTGCAACGACCGTGGTGGAAGAAGTAGCAGAGAGTCCCGGGCCTTCCAGTCCGGCAACTGAAACAAAATAGACTGAATGAAATACGCGGAGGTGGCCGTCAGTGCTCCTGGCGGCCATCGACATACTTTCACTTATTCTATCCCGGATTCGTTGGATGTTGAGGTGGGGTCTGGGGTATGGGTCCCTTTCGGCGCCAGGGTTTTAAAGGGCGTTGTTGCCCGGCTGGCTGACAGTTCCAATATATCCGAAATCAGGGCGATATCGGGCATTATAGGAGCTTCTCCTCTAGTATCTCCTGAACGTATTCGACTGGCTCTTTGGATTGCTGATTATTACCTTGCCCCTCTATTTAGTGCGATTGCGCTTATGTTACCCCCTGGTTTTGAGAGAACGCAGGAGATTAAAACAAAACGCCGGGCATTCTTGAGATTGAATCCGGAAAAGGAATTGATTAGCCGCGTAATCCTTGAGCTGAAGTGTTCAAGGGCATTGAAACAGGTCGAAGTATTGGAATATCTTGATCAATCGGCAGGCCCGTTACTCACATCTCAGGTACAGGAACATTTAAAATGTAACCGCAGTACCATAAAAGCCTTGTTGGCAAAGGGGTTAATTGTTGAAGAAAATGTCGATGTTGACCGGAATCCTCTTGCTGGAAGGGAATTCCCATTGGAATTTCCATTCACGTTTACGAGCGATCAGCAATCTGCATGGCAACGAATAAAGGGCTCAATTACAGGCCAGGGGGGTAATGGAAACCCGGGCATATTTCTGTTACATGGAGTGACGGGAAGCGGAAAAACTGAGGTCTATCTTCAGGCGCTGGCAGAAACAATCAGGTTGGGGAAAAAGGGAATTTGTATGGTGCCTGAGATAGCTTTAACCCCGCAGATTATTGACCGTTTCATGGGACGGTTCCCGGGGCGGGTAGCCCTGTTACATAGTAGATTATCACTTGGTCAGCAGTATGACGTCTGGCACGGCATACGCCGCGGGGATTTCGATATTGTTATCGGCCCGCGCAGTGCCATATTCGCTCCTCAACCGGATCTCGGTCTCATTATTGTAGATGAGGAACATGAATGGGCCTACAAACAGTCCGACAAAATGCCAAGGTACCATGCACGGGATATCGCCGTGAAACTCGCCGGTCTTACCGGTGCCACACTAATCCTTGGAAGCGCTACGCCTTCGATTGAGACTTATTACAGGGCGATAAAATCAGAATATCAACTGATCGAATTGCCGGAAAGAATAACTCCGCTCGGGCAGTCGCCTTTGCCGGAAGTGACCATCATCAACATGCGTGACGAGTTCAAGTCCGGCAATCGCGGCATATTTAGCCGTCTATTAAAATCGCGAATAGCATCCACGCTTGAAAGGCACGAACAGGTTGTTCTTTT
>JAPLHL010000519.1 GCA_026389655.1 Chloroflexota bacterium | reverse complement strand
TGGACTATTACGGCCTTCTGCAAATAGGAAGGCAATTTCAGAAATACCAGCAGGTCGCGCACGGTGCAGTTATCCTGTACTTCTATCACGGAATCATTGACAACATTTTCTATTTTGATGAACTTGCCGTAGTTGAGATTGATTTTCATATTATTACCTCTAAATCGAGCTTACGCAGGCTGGACCGCTATTTCCTCTTCATCATGCCCATGGAAACTGCGATCAACACTCCAAAGAAGTTAAAGATGTTAGCGTTCCCTACAAGCTTCAGATCATAGTTATTCATAGCAACCTGGAGCCCGGTGTCCCCACCCAATGCCAGGGTCTTGAAGCCGATCATGGCATTTTCAAACACGAGAGCCAGGTCATAGTCAGTAAGCACTTTATCAGTGGTATATTTGCCATGCCTGAACTGGAAGCGCCTGCCCACCTTTCCATCCCTGGTCATGATCACGTAGGCGCAGTTGCGTATGCTGATCATCTCTTTTATCGACTTGTTGGTTTTCACGGCAATACCGATAGCGATGCTGACAACGCCGAGCAGTATCGAAAACAGCATATCAATAACACCTCCGGAATCTATTTACACAAAAAGATGCGCGGGATAGAGCTTCGTCAGGTTTACCAGCGACATGACCTCATCATTAACAGGGTTGGTAAATACAGCCTGCGGTATCCCCGATTGAATCATCCTTCCATTGGAATATACCAGCACCCTGTCGGCGAGAGTGTAAACCTCGAGCACGTTATGGGTGACCAGTATCGTGGGTATACGGAATTCCTGCTTGACCACGTTAGTGAGGCACCTGCGCATCTCCAATCGAAGCTGGTCATCAAGCGCAGAAAACGGTTCGTCCAGAAGGAGGACCTCGGGCTGGCGGACCAAAGCACGGGCGAAGGCGACTCTCTGTTTCTGGCCGCCGGATATTTCGTGCGGATATTTATCTTTGTGAGCGGTCAGGCGGAACAGTTCCATCATCTCCCCGGTTTTCTTTACAGCCTGCTTACGATCGGTGCCTGCAGCGCCGTACAATATATTTTTTTTCACGGTCATGTGAGGGAACAGGGCCAGGTCCTGGAACACGTAGCCGACCGACCTGTGCTGGGGCGGAAGGTTAATTCCACGGTCTTTACTGAACAGCACGCGGCCGTTCAGCTCTATATGCCCATCACCCTGCGGGGTGATACCCGCGATCGTCCGAAGCGTCATGCTCTTTCCGGCGCCCGAATGCCCGAAGAGCACCACAAGCTCATTGCCCATGCTCCACCGGACATCCAGCGAAAACCCGTCAAGGTGCGTGGTTATCTTAAGGTCCAAACCCATCTCTTACCTACACCGTTAACCTTTTGGGAGAAGGACTGCCGTTCTTCCATCTCTCCAGCATTTTTGCATAGTCCACGGGCAAATCGATATCAAACAATATATTCTCATCCGGGACAGGCATCATGATTGTCTCAGACTCAAATTGCCGTAAAGCCCCTTTCAATCCGCCGTTTCCGTCATAATCGATTATGCCTTTAATGAATTTAGAGGCAATCAAAGGTGGATGTCCGCTACGTCCACCGAAGTACGGGACCAGTATTTTTCCCTGGTTGCACATATAGTTTTCCGCCAGTTGCCGGATTGTTTTTGGCTTCACCAGAGGAACATCCACCGGCAAAATGAAAAATGCTTTAACCGCCGGTTCAAGTCTTTTCACACCCGCCAGAACGGAGGAAAACATACCGTCGGCATAGTTATCATTGACGATTGAGCGCGCCCCCATTTGATCAAGCAGGGGCGTGAGCACATCCCTGTTATACCCGACTACAACCCGCACATCATGAATCCCTGCGCCGATAAACGTGCCGACAACATGGGAGATAACAGGACGCCCGCCAAGATCGAGCAGCGGCTTGAAACGCTCCATCCTGTTCGAATAGCCGGCGGCAAGTATTATAGCTACGATTTCACTGCGGCCCATTTTCTCTTCCCTGCCCGTATATTGATAAGCTCCCCGACAATACTGACGGCTATCTCCGCCGGGGTCTCGGCCTCCATTTTAAGCCCGACCGGGCAATGGACTTTTTCAAGCTGCCCTTTGCTGAACCCTTCTTCCATGAGCGCTTTGTAGATAGTATCCCTCTTACGGGCGCTGCCTATCATCCCCACATATCCCGCCCCGGTCTTCAGCGCCTGCTCCAGCACCAACTTATCGAACTTATGTCCCCGTGTCACGATCACGATATAGCTGTTATCGTCCATGCGAAGGCCATCAAAACAACCCTCATAAGATTTCAACACAATGACCTCAGCGGGCTTCTTAAATCTATTCTGGTTGGCGAACTCTGCACGGTCATCCAGCGCCACAGTCATAAACCC
>JAPLHL010000517.1 GCA_026389655.1 Chloroflexota bacterium | reverse complement strand
ACCATAAGTGGGTGGGCCTGCGCGAACAGTTGCCCTACGATGCTGACGGTGTTGTTATTAAAGTTAATTCCATTGCTTTGCAGGAAGAGCTCGGCTTTGTCGGCCACGATCCTAGATGGGCAATCGCTTATAAATTTCCTGCTGTCCAGGGCACCACACGTTTGATCAATATCAAAATCAATGTAGGCAGGACAGGAAGCCTAAATCCCTTCGCCATCCTTGAACCCGTGAATATCGGGGGAGTGACAATTGAGAGAGCTACACTGCACAATGAGGATGACATCCACCGCAAAGATATCCGCATCGGGGATTGGGTACTGGTCCAGCGGGCCGGAGAGGTCATACCTGAAATAGTTGAACCGATTGTAAGCAAGCGCACCGGAGATGAGCAGGTTTTCTATATGCCTAAAATCTGCCCTGTCTGTGGAGCGGAAGTAATAAGACCGGAAGGGGAAGCTATGCACCGCTGTACAAACACTGCCTGCCCGGCACAAGCATTAGAACAAATAATACATTTTGCAAGTAAAGGCGCTATGGATATCGAAGGTGTTGGCGAGAAGCTCTGCCAGGCGCTTTTCGAAAAGGGACTTGTTAAAGATTCGGGCGACCTCTATTATTTAACCAGGGAGCAGTTACTCGGCCTCGAGCGTATGGGAGAAAAAAGCGTTGCGAAGGTGCTCTCATCCATTGAGACCAGCAAGCAGAGACCACTTCAAAACTTGATCTTCGCTCTGGGAATACCCAATGTCGGTGAAGAGACCGGAATCGTGCTTACCGGCCATTTCCCCAGTATAAAGGCCCTTTCCAAAGCCGGCAGCGAAGAACTGATGAGTATCCCATCCATCGGTCCAAAAGTCTCGGATGGCATACTGGCCTTTTTCAGGCAACCTCAGAATATAAGGATCCTCGAGAAACTTAGCAAAGCCGGCGTGCAAATGAGTACCTTGGGACCGCTACGCAAAGACCTGCCGCTATCAGGAAAAGAATTTGTTATAACAGGAAAGATGGAAACACTGGGAAGACAACAAGCCGAAGCGCTAGTTAGGGAATTGGGAGGCAAAGCAAGTTCCGACGTGACTAAAAAGACAACTTATGTTGTGGTTGGTGTTGATCCGGGCTCAAAACTGGCACGCGCTCAGGCGCTTGGCATTGAGATTTTGAATGAAAATCAATTCGTTGCCAAATTGAAAGAAGCGCAAATAAAATCCGGTAACTCTGAGCAAATACCACTCCTATGAAGATCATTATGGGTCTCGGCAACCCCGGCAGCCAGTATCGCTCCAACAGGCATAATGTCGGTTTCCGCTGCATTGATCAACTGGCAGAAAAATACTCCACTAAGATTAAAAAGCTCTGGTGCCAGTCGGATACCGGTAAACTGGTGATAGCAGGACAAGAGGTCGTACTGGCAAAGCCACGCACATTCGTTAACCTGAGCGGAAACGCGGCTGCATGCCTGCTGGATAAATTGAATTGTACGTCCGAGGAACTGCTGGTTATACATGATGATCTGGACTTACCCACGGGACGACTCAGGATCAGGCTGGGAGGTAAATCGGGAGGGCATCGCGGCGTTAGATCAATTATCGACCGGCTTGGAGGCGAGGACTTCTACCGCCTGCGCATCGGTATTTCCCGCCCGCCAAGAGAAAACAACACAGCATATTATGATGACGAGATTGTTGACTACGTACTGGGAAACATGAGCATTCAAGAGGAAGAACTCATACGGCCCGCAATTGACAGGGCTTGTGAAGCAGTTGAATTTATATTAGCGGAAGGGATTACGGCCGCAATGAACAAGTTTAACAAGCTCTAAATTAACGTTCCCGGCGTGTAATCTCGATTGCCCACATTTGTACCTGAATGGTATAATATCCCGGCTTCAAAATGGAGATTGCAGGGCTATTACAGCTTTTCTGTTTGGTGAGAGTAAAATTAATTTGGATGGGGGGTAGGCAATTTCCACCAGTTGTAATAGACGGCTTGTCTGGCAACGTCACATAATGCGGATCAACGATTATTGACCAGGAATATTATTATGAGTACATCAAAAAGCACGGTAATAAAGGGGATTAAGGCACGGGAGATTATCGACTCACGCGGCAACCCAACCATCGAAGTAGAAGTATTTCTAGATAGCGGGGCTTCCGGCCTGGCATGCGTGCCGTCAGGCGCCAGCACGGGAAAATATGAAGCGCTGGAGCTGCGCGATGGTGATAAGAAAAGATATAACGGGCTGGGTGTACTGAAAGCCGTAGACAACGTAGACAAAATCATTCAACCTGCTATCATCGGGTTTGACGCTGGCAAACAGGAAAAACTCGATGAAACGCTGATCTCTCTCGATGGTACAAGCGATAAATCGCGCCTCGGCGCCAATGCGCTCCTGGGAGTTTCCCTTGCAGCGGCACATGCCTGCTCAAATGCAGCCAATATGCCGCTCTACCGGTATATTGGGGGAAACAATGCCGTTGTAATGCCGGTCCCAATGATGAATATACTGAACGGCGGCAAACACGCTGAAAATTCTACCGACCTGCAGGAATTCATGGTAATGCCAACGGGAGCGGCCAGTTTCAGTAAAGCGTTGCAGATGGGGTCCGAGGTCTACCATGCCCTGAAAAAGGTAATCAAACAGAAAAAAATGAATACGAACGTGGGCGATGAGGGCGGTTTTGCGCCTTCCCTGTCGTCGAATAAAGAGGCCATCGAGTTGATACTCTCAGCCATAGAATCAGCGGGCTATAAACCCGGTACTGACTGCCATATCGCCATAGATGCAGCAGCCAGCAGTTTCTATAAAGACGGCAGGTATGTATTAGAGAGAGAGGGACGATCGCTTTCCGGTGCTGAAATGGTCAAGTTCTATTCTGACTGGGTAACTGACTATCCAATAATCAGCATTGAAGACGGGCTTGATGAAGATGATTGGGACAGTTGGGTCCTGCTTACTAAAGAACTGGGGAAAAAGATCCAACTGGTTGGTGATGATATATATACTACTAACGTACAACGCCTGAAGAAAGGCATCGACATGAAATCGTCAAATTCCATATTGATCAAGGTAAATCAAATTGGGACCTTAACCGAGACACTGGCAGCTATCGATATGGCGCGCAAAGCGGGATGGACTTCTGTAATCAGTCACAGGTCGGGCGAAACCGAGGACACTACCATTTCCGACCTCGCAGTAGCTATGAACTCAGGACAAATTAAAACAGGCGCTCCGTGCCGCAGCGAACGTGTCGCCAAATATAACAGGCTGCTTAAGATAGAAAATGAACTCGGGCAGAAGGCTAAATACCCCGGCCGCAAAGCCTTCCTCATCTAGGAGGTAATTACTTCATGGAGTTGTTCAAGGGCATTAATCAAATCAAGGTTCCCATTCCCAAGGTGGGACTGGACAATGTGAACGTTTATATTATTGAAGGGACCAATGGGAACTTAATGATTGATACGGGTTGGAACACACCCGAAGCATTCAATGCACTTGCGCAGGAGATGAAAACCAGCGGGTTTTCCATGAAGGACATAACGGAGGTTGTTGTTACGCACATCCATCCCGACCACTTTGGCCTGGCAGGCAAGATTGCAGAGTTAACTGGTGCAAGGATATCCCTAAGTGATATAGATTTTAATATGGTTGATTCGCGTTACTTTCATCCTGAAAACATACTTAGCGAGATGACATCCTTTCTAAAAGCCAATGGAGTGCCGGACTGGGAATTGAAAATGCTCTCGGAGGCCTCACAAACGATACGAAATTTCGTCTCACCCGTTTCCAAAATAAATGTATTAAGACCCGGGGACCATATTTCAATGGAACCTTATGACTTCCAGGTTATTTTAACGCCCGGTCATACGCCCGGCCATATATTCCTTTATGAGACTAATAATAAGTATTTGTTCTCCTGTGTCTTGGTACTGGCTGAGTTGGTTCCAAATATCAGCTATCACCCGCAATCAGGAGTAAACCCGCTGGGTGATTATGTCAACTCCTTACATACACT